>JALSIX010000079.1 GCA_026989655.1 Caldilineaceae bacterium | reverse complement strand
GTGCCCCTGGAAAAGGCCCGAGAGCGCGTCACCTACCCCTCGGACCGGAGGCTCCTGGCACAGGTGGGCGCTGCGGGAGCATCGGATCTGGCCACCTGAGTTCCAGTGTCTTGCTCAGCCCGCCAGGTCCAGGGCCGCCTCCAAGAGCTGGACTGCCTGCGGATGGGCCAGGGAATAGTAGACCAGCCGCCCCTGCTTGCGAAAGCGGACCAGGCCGTGGGCCCGCAGCAGGCGCAGCTGGTGGGAGACCGCGGAGAGGCTCATCCCCAGCAGGGTGGCCAGGTCGCAGACACAGAGCTCGGCCCGGGAGAGGGCCAGGAGGATGCGGGCCCGGGTGGGGTCCCCCAGGAGCTTGAGAAGGGCCGTGGCCGCCTGGACGGCCGCCGGATCGGGCATGGCCGCGGCCACCTCCTGGACCCGGGCCTGGTCTACATAGAAGACCTGGCAGACGTCCGTGGCCTTCGGGGCGGGCGGGGCCGGCGTGGAGGATGGTCGGTTCGAGGGCATGGTGTGCTCCCTGGGGTGTGATGCGTGAAACGTGATGGGTGAGGCGTGGATGGAGGGGGAGGGCAGATCGCTGAGCCAAGGTCAACCTCAGCCCTCCAGTCTCCGCGCACGCAATCTCCAGCCTTCAGCAGTTCACGAATTCGTAGCGGAGTCGACATCCTCAGATGCCGATTCCAGAGGGGCGATGCCGCATCGGAGGATGCTCACTCCTCTGTGTGGCTAAAATCGTGAACTATTGGTCTACAATCTTCAATCTTCGATCTTCAATCTTCAGTCTTCGATCTTCAGTCCTCGATCTTCCTTCGGCCTTTGATTTTTCAACCTCTGCCCCTCCTCTCAACCCTTCAACATCCTCAGGCCGTTGCCGATGACGATGAACTCGCTGATCTCGTGGCCTAGGACCGCCACAGGCAGGGAGAAGGCACCGCTCACCGCGCCGATGACCAGGGCCGTGATCACCAGGGTGGCCAGGGCCAGGTTCTGGCGCACGATGGCCTGGTTGCGCCGGGCCAGCTCCAGGGCGTAGGCCAGCTTCTCCAGGTCGTCGGCCATGAGGGCCACGTCCGCGGTCTCCAGGGCCACGTCCGTGCCCGCAGCGCCCATGGCGATGCCCACCGTGGCCTCGGCCAGGGCCGGCGCGTCGTTGACCCCGTCCCCCACCATGGCCACCACGTCCCCGTAGCGCGCCTTCAGCTCCCGCACCTTGGCCACCTTGTCCGCGGGCTTCAGGCCGGCGAAGAACTGGTCCAAGCCCAGCTCCTGGGCGATGGCCCGGGCCGTGCGCGGGTTGTCCCCGGTGAGCATGACCACCTGGGCCACGCCCAGCCGGTGCAGGGCCTGGATGGCCTCCCGGGCGTTCTCCCGGGGCCGGTCCCTCACCGCGATGAGTCCCCACACCGCCGAGTCGCTGCCCACAGCCATGACCGTCTTGCCCTGGTCCTGGAGGGCCTGGATGGTGGGCTCGATGGCGCTCAGGTCCAGCCCCAGCTCCCGGGCGAAGAGCTCCGGGCTGCCCACGTAGACCGTGGCTCCGTCCACCTGGGCCTGGGCCCCCACCCCGGTGAGGGCCTGGAAGCCCTGGGCCGGGACCGGGGCCACGCCAGTCTTCTCCGCGTGGCGCAGGATAGCCCGAGCCAGGGGATGCTCGCTGCGCTGCTCCACCCCCGCGGCCAGGGCCAGGAGCCGCTTCTGCTCCATCTCCGGGGCCAGGACCAACACGTCCGTCACCTCGGGCTGGCCGGTGGTCAGGGTGCCGGTCTTGTCCAGGGCCACCACCCGCACCCGGGCCAGCTTCTCCACGTAGACGCCCCCCTTGATGAGCACACCGTGCCGGGCGCCGGTCCCCAGGGTGGCCACCAGGGTGATGGGGATGGAGATGACCAGGGCGCAGGGCGCGGCGGCCACGATGAAGACCGTGGCCCGGGTCAGCCAGACCAGCCAGGGGGCGCCGAAGAGGAGGGGCGGCGTCACCGCGATGAGCGCGCCCACCAGCAGGACCGCGGGGCTGTAGCGGGCGCCGAAGCGCTCGATGAAGCGCTGGCTCTGTCCCTTGCGCTCCTGGGCCTCCTCCACCATCTGGATGATGCGGCTCAGGGTGTTGTCCGCGAAGGTCTTGGTGGCTTCCACCTCCAGCGCGCCCTGGCCGTTGATGCTGCCGGCGAAGACCGGGTCCCCGGGCCCTTTCTCCACCGGCACGCTCTCCCCGGTGACCGGGGCCTCGTTCACGCTGGAGTGGCCGTCGACGATCACCCCGTCCGTGGGGATAGCCTGGCCGGGCTTGACGATGAAAACGTCCCCCACGGCCAGCTCCTCCACCGGGATGGTCACCTCCTGGCCACCCCGGCGCACCAGCGCGGTCTTGGGGGCCAGATCCATGAGGGCCTTGATGGCGGAGCGGGTCTTCTCCTCGGTGTAGCCCTCCGCGGCCTCGCTGATGGAGTAGAGGAAGACCAGCATGGCCCCTTCCGCGGCCTGGCCCATGGCCGCGGCCACCACCGCGGCGATGCTCATGAGCAGCTCGATGCCGATGCGCCGCTCGTAGATCAGCTCCTGGATGGCTTCCCGGCCGAAGTAGTAGCCACCGACCAGGATGGCCACCACGAAGATGGGCAGGGTCACCCCTTCCGTCACGCCGGCCTGCCCCAGGAGCCAGCCCACCAGCAGGAGGAGGCCGGAGGCCAGGGAGGTGAGCACCTTGGGGTTGCGCCAGGGCTTGGGCGGCCCGGCCAGGGCCATCCCCTCCTGGGCCGGGAACCCCTGTTCGGCCAACTTCTCCTGGATGGCCTGGGGCTGCACCAGCG
>JALSIX010000078.1 GCA_026989655.1 Caldilineaceae bacterium | reverse complement strand
GCCTTTATCCGCGTTGCAACGTCGGATCTTGGAGTTGCTGGGTCTCCCAGCCTCGATCTACGAGGACCTGGCTTTGCCCGTTGACCCAATTCCACCATAGTGCGCGCAAAATGAGCGAACGATAGGTAGATAGTAAGATCCCATCGACAAGAAGACGCTGCGACGGCCGAAAGGGCCCGGAAAACCGACGCCGATGGCGCCCCAGGAGACCGTGGCATCCGGCCGGCCATCCTCGGCCCAAGTGGCCGAACGCCCGGAGAACCAGACCCACGGAGAACCAGACCCATGGCGAACAAGCCCATGGACAGGGCCGTAGAGGGGCCCCAGGGCCCAACCTGCGGTGTCCCGCCGCCCCCGGAGGCGGTCGACCCCCACTCGGTCCATCGGATGGCCCAGCTCGGAAAGGCCCTGGGGCATCCGGTACGGGCCACGATCCTCCTGCTCCTCAGCCGCCAGGGCGGACAGCTATGTGTCTGCGACCTGGAACGCCAGTTTGACCTCTCCCAGCCCACCATCTCCCACCACCTCCGGGTCCTCCGCGACGCAGGGCTGATCGAGCATCGACAGCGGGGCCCTTGGCTGTACTACTTCATCCGTCCCGAGCCCCTGGAGTGGCTTCACGGGATGCTGGCCGCCTGGCTGGAACAGGCCACACCCCAGCTCAGCGAGGTGAAACCGTGAAAGCGCCCCCCGCCTCCCCCGAGAGGCCATGGCCCGGGAGGGAAGGCGTCCAACGCCCAGCACACCTCCGGCCCAACAGGACCGATCCCCCGTCCATTCAGCACATGCCGCCTCCCCGCGGCAGAAAGGAGAGCCCCACATGGCGTCGTCACCCCCGGCGCAGGAACCCAGGGACCCGGAGACCCTGCGGGAAACCGTGCGGGCCCGGTACACCGAGACCGCGGAGAGCTCGCTCCCGGGCTGCTGCGGCCCCGCTCCTGGGGCGGAGGGCAAGGGTCCCCCCGCGGACGCGGCCCTGAAGATGGGATATACCCCAGGCGAGCTGGCAGCCATCCCCAAGGAGGCCAACCTGGGCCTAGGGTGTGGCAATCCCCAGGCCATCGCCTCGCTCCATGCCGGCGAGACCGTGTTGGACCTGGGCAGCGGTGCAGGGTTCGACTGTTTCCTGGCCGCCCAGCGAGTAGGCCCCGAGGGCCGGGTGATCGGCGTGGACATGACGCCGGCCATGGTGGCCCGGGCCCGAAGACTGGCCCGCCAGCACGGCTACACCCAGGTGGAGTTCCGGCTGGGCGAGATCGAACATCTGCCCGTGGCGGACCAGAGCGTGGATGTGATCCTCTCCAACTGTGTGATCAACCTGTCTCCGGAGAAATCCCAGGTCTTTCGGGAGGCCTACCGGGTGTTGCGGCCCGGGGGCCGCCTGGCCATCTCGGATGTCGTCGCCCGGAGGCCCTTGCCTGCCCATCTCCGAGCCGACCTGGAGCTGTACACCGGTTGTGTGGCCGGCGCGGCCTCGGTGGAGGAGCTCCATGGCCTGTTAGCGGAGGCCGGCTTCGTGGAGATCCGCATCGTGCCCAAGGAGGAGAGCCGGGAGCTCATCCGGACATGGGCGCCGGAGCACCGCCTGGAGGCGTACATCCTCTCGGCCTTCATCCAGGCGGTGAAACCGGCGTGAGCATCTGGGAGCGCTGGCTGCCGGTCACCGAGCGGGCCTACTGGGCCACGTGGAGCGCGGCTCTGCTCTTCTTCGGGGCCTTCTACATCCTCCTGGTGCCCCTGCCCCTCTACCTGGCCCAGATCCGCCTGCCCGACTGGCAGATTGGCGTCATCCTGGGAGCCTTCGGCATCGTCTCCCTGGTAGGCCGTCCCTTCACCGGCCTCCTCACCGACCGCTGGGGCTACCGAGTGGTCATCCTGGCCGGGACCCTCTCCCTGGCCCTGGGCGCGGCCGGGGTGCCCATGACCACCTCCCCAGTGGCCCAGTTCCTCCTGCGCATCCTCCAGGCCGGGGGATACATCGCCTTCACCACCGCGGCCACGGCCCTCATCGCGGAGCTGGCCCCCAAGGATCGCCAGGGGGCGGCCATGGCCATCTTCGGCATGGCGGCCAACGTGGCCATGACCCTGGTGCCGGTGCTCATCAGCGCGGCCCTGGGCTGGCTGAGCATCCCCAACGCCCTGCGTCTCTGCGCCCTGCTGGCTGGGGTGGCCGGCCTCCTCATCGGACGCAGCCGGGTGGCCGGCCAGCGCCGGCCCGCCCCCATCCCCTGGCGCGGGATGTTCGACCTCCCGCCTCTGCTGCGCTGGCCCATGCTCGTCACCGCCCTCTTCGGCGCCAGCTTCGGTGTCTTCTTCCAGTTCCTGCCCCTCCTGGCCGAGCGCCGGGGCATCCAGCCTGTGGGCCTGGCCTACACCATCTACGGCCTGGGGATCATCCTCACCCGGCTGAGCACCGGTCGCCTGCTGGACGGCCCCGTCGGGGCCGGATCCTGGTCCTGGCCACTGGGAGCCTGGCCCTGGGACTCCTGGGCTTCAGCCAGGCCCAGGCCATGCTCTGGCTCCTGGCCGCGGCCATCCTGGTGGCCTTCGGCTCCGGCATCCTCCACCCAGCCCTCATTGCCCTGCACGTGGAGCTGAGCCAGCCCAGCCAGCGGGGACGGGCCGCCGCGGCCTTCTACCTGGCCTTCGACCTGGGCATCGGCATGGGATCCTGGCTGCTGGCCCCGGTGCTCCAGGGCTTCGGCATCGCCGGCCTCTTCACGGTGGCCGGGGCTATTGCCCTGATCACCCTGGCCCCCCTGATGCGCCTGCCCCGGCCTGCGCAGGAGGGCTAGTCCGAAGGCAACAC
>JALSIX010000077.1 GCA_026989655.1 Caldilineaceae bacterium | reverse complement strand
CGAGAGCAGGTCCTGGGCTGGTGGGCTCGACCCTGTGAAGGACATCCGGAGACGTGGCCCGCGGGGGCCAGGGGGCGGAGGCGATGTCGGCCAGAGGGGCGGTGTCCTGGGGATCCTTTGGGCCGTCTGGAGGTCTCCACCTGTCCAGGGCTTGGGGGCCCGGCGGCCCCCATGGATGGGGCCGGCGCTGGCCCGAACCGTTACTGCGGGCCCTGGGACTCGGAAGGCTGGCCGGTGAGGATCTGGTACACCAGATCGTGGGGCAGGGCTCGCCAACGGCCCCAGGCCGCCCGTTTGCCGCCCAGGGCCCGCAGGGATGCGGCCACCCTGGCCAGTTCCTGGGCAGGGACGGTGCGGAACCAGCCGACCTCGTCGGGGTCTGGGGAGTGGACCCGGTGGGTGGGGCTCTCCATGTAGAAGATGTAGCTGGGGTAGGTGGCCGCGGCGCCTTGATAGGTGAAACGGCAGTCCAGCAGCCCTAGGAAGCGGCATCCCTGCACCGGCTGGCCCAGCTCCTCGGTCACCTCTCGGAAGAGCGCGTCCTGGACCCGTTCGTCCAGGCGGATGCCCCCGGTGGGCAGCCGGTAGATGGGGGTTTCGTAGCGACGTTTGGTGTGCAGGAGGATCCCGCCATTGGGTTGGCGGACCGCGAAGACCACCTCGCCCCGTCGGTCCGGCCGTGGATGGCCCCGATAGCGCCAGAGGTAGGCATCCGCGACCACGGTGGCCATCCGGTGTACCGGCGTGCCGTAGCAGCGGGCCAGCTCGGCCAGTTCACCCAGATCGATCCAGGGGGAGGGAGGTCCGATGAGAAACGGAAGGGAGAGGCCCACAGCCGTTGCGTCTCCTGGGTAAGGAGGGGGGGACGGCCCTTCCAATGGAGGAGGGACCTGCCTGGATGTCCCCACGGTGTTTCGACAGCTCGACTTCGCTACGGTTCTTCTCTACCTCGTCTCCATGGGCGTCGTCCATGGGCCAAAGGCACGGCCAGGAGGCCAACCCAGAGGGCCAGGGTGCCCAAGGAGATCCATTTCCCGATGATGCGGGGTGGGGTGTCCTCGAAGCGCAGCAGGATGTACCCCTCGCCCACCGGGGGAATGGGCACGGTCATGCGGCCCAGGGGGCCGTCCTCCGGCACCACGGGCAGTTCCTGGATGGGCTCTCCGTGCAGGCCGTCCAGGAGATAGGCCCGCCATCCCGGGTAGTAGAAGTGGTTGAACACGATGACCTGGTCGTCCCGGGGCGAGCATTCATGGGGTTGGTCGCCGGGGTTCGTGCAGAAGTAGACCTCCTCCATGACCGTGTTGTGGGCCACGGAGCCCAGGGCCAGGTTGCGGTAGTCCACATTCGCGTAGTCAACCTTGGTGGTGACCGGTTCCACGGGGCCGCCGGCCTCGTCCTGGCGGACGTAGTACTCGGCCATGGGGCTCCAGGTGGGGATCTCCTGGACCCAGACGGTGCTCCCGGTCATCTCGTCCGCGTCCCGTTGGAAGCGCATGAGGCCGGCCAGGCTCACAGGGCCTTCCGCGGGCTCTCGGATCTCCACCTGCAGGAGGGGATAGCTGGCCAGGATGAGCACGGCGGCACCGGCCAGCACGGACAGGGTGAGGGGCTCGGTCCGGCGGGTCCGAGGCGCGTCCTCCTCGTCCACCCAGGCCAGCCCGGCCAGGACCGAGAGGCCCAGGACGGTGAGGGGAAGCCAGCGCCAGGGGAACTGGGCTGCCTGGAGGATACTTCCCAGCAGAGGCAGCTCCCACAGGGGGGCCGCGGGCCAAAGGCCCAGAGAGGTGGCCACGCCTGTGGCCAGGGCAAAGCTCCCCACCTCTGGACGCAGGGATCGATGGCGCCAGGCGTACAGCCCGCCCAGGAGGGCCAGGAGGAGGAGCACCGGCCCGATCTGGAACCCCATGGTGTCGTCCGGGCCGGGGCCGCTGACGCCGAAATCCCAGCGGGGGCTGAAGAGCTGGAAGAAGTAGAGGAAGTCATCCCGGAAGTCGTAGCGCCCTTGGAACCACTGGTCCAGGCGCACGTAGCGACGTTCCAGGGCCATGGGGATCCAGAAGATCGCGCTGAGGCCCAGGCCGGTCAGCCCTCCCAGGGCCGGGGCCATCCCCTGGCGCAGCCAGGCCAGGGGGTCCCAGAGGCCCGATTCCCTCCACCGGCTGACCACCAACAGGGCCAGGATGTAGGCCACCAGCAGGGGCGTGAAGAGCACGATGACCAGGTTGCTGGTGAGCATAAGGCCTCCGTAGGCCAGCCCGGCCCCCAGGATGTTCCGGCGGCTGGGGCGCAACACGGTGGCCCGGAAACCCCACAGGCAGAGGGGGAGCCAGACGAAGGCGCTGGCCTCGGCCAGATTGGCCCGTACGTAGAGGACCAGCAGATGGTAGGGCGCGTAGGTGTAGGCCACGGCCGCGATCAGGCCGGCAGCCCGGCCGGCCAGGCTGCGGACGTAGCCGTACATGGCTCCGGCAGCGGCCAGGATGCCCAGGGCGAAGACGGTCTCCACGGCCCCGGTGTAGGAGAGCCGGCCGAAGCGCAGGAACAGCTCGGCCACCAGGTGGCTCAGGGGGGCGTAGATGTTGAAGAAGGGGTATCCGTAGCCGAAGGCGAAGTCCGGGCTCCAGCGGGGCCACCAGATGCCGTCCTCCACCAGGCGGTTGAACTCGAAGAGGAAGTAGACGTGGTGGCGGGCGTCGTTGGCTCCCCAGAAATAGCCGGGCAGCGCGAAGGGCGCGACCGCGAAGAGGCTCAGCAGCAGGGCAAGCCAGAAGAGGCCATCGCGCCACAGGATCGGCTGGGGGGGCACGGCAGGGCTTGAGCTCGTCGCCATAGGCCTTGGGCGTTTGGAGATCGGGAAAGGTCGTTGGCTGTTGGACGGGCAGGGTTCTGTCCGGTGGCGTCTCCTGCCCGGTGCGCCACTGTGCTATGGGCGATCCTCTCCGTAGAGGATCGCCTTGTCGTCCACTCCTAGGTTCAAGGGCAGCCGCCGCCCGTCGCGCCAATCGTAGAAGCCCAGATAGTAGCGCAGGACCACGGTGGAGGGATCCACAGGCAGGTCCAGGGTGTGGGTGGCCGTGTAGATCCGCCCTGGCTGCCATTGGGTGGCGGGCAGGGTGGGCAGGGGCTGCGCGTCGAGCTGGGCCACCACCCGGTAGCCCCCGGCGGCTTCCGCGGTCAGGGCCTGAAAGAAGAGATTGTAGTCGAAGTCGATGGGTTGGAGCGCTTGCCAGACCATGCGCAGCCGGGCCTGGCCTGTGTCCGGGGGGCGGGGCTCCTCGATCACCTGGGCCTCCAGGAGGACGATCTGGCCCCGTTCTCCGAAGACGGCCACAGGCTGTTCCGGGGGGATGTACTGGGTGAACTCCGGACGGAGGTACGGGTAGCTGCTCATCAGGACCAGGGCCAGAAGGGTCGCCCAGTAGCCCCGACGGCCCAGTCGGGGGGCCAGGCGGGGTAGGCTGGCCGGCAGGACCACCAGGAAGGGCAGGGCCACCAGGAGCATCTGCCAGGGGTAGGTCAGGAGACGCCCGGCACCGGTGAGCTGCCAGAGGGGCGCGGAGAGGCCCAGGGAGAGCAGGATGCCTCCGGTTCCCAGTCCCAGGGCCAGAAGCCGGAGCCGTCTCTCCCCCGGAGGGGGCACCTGGCCGCTCTGCCGCCACAGCCACAGGGCCACAGGTGTGAACGCCACCACCGGAAAGCCCAGCAGAAAGGGGTAGCCGTCCTGCCATCCAGGGACACTGGGGGCCAGTTGCCAGGTCCCCTGGAAGAGCTGGAAGAGGTAGAGGAAGTGCTCCTGGAAGGGGACCCAGGCCGGCGCCTGGATGCCCCGCAGGGGCCACAGGCTGAGCGCGCCGGCCAGTCCGGCCACCCCTAGGGTCATCCCGGAGAGGCGGTCCCGCTCCACCAGGAGGGCGTGGGCCAGGAGGGCACCGGTGGCGAAGAACGCGAGACCTGCCTGGGCCCGCCACATCCACAGCACCGCGAGGACCGCGACCCCGGCGGCGCCGGGATGGCGGGTGGAGCGGTAGGCGGTCACTGCGGCCAGGCCCACCGGCATAAGGGCCAGAATGTGGACGTCGGCCAGGCTGCCCCGCAGGTAGACTGTGGCCAGAAAGGGCGGTGCCAGCACGTAGATCAGGCCGGCCAGGGCCGCGGCCCGCTCGTCCAGGTAGGGCTGGAGCCAGACGTACACGCCCAGGGCCGACAGCAGGATGAGCAGGGCGAAGACCGTGCGGACCGCCACCACCGGCTCCATGCCCATCAGCACCAGGGGGCGGACCAGGGCAAAGGCGCCGCTGCCGGTCCCCCGCCAGAGGTCGGCCAAGGTCCCCACCGCGGCCACCGGCCCGGGCTCTCGGGCATTGAAGAGGGGGGCAAAGCCTTCCAGGGACTCCCAGTATCCGGGGTAGGTGGTGGGTGCCCAGGCGAAGACCGTGAGCACGGCCAGGATCCACCAGGCGCGGACACGGTCTGGGGCGGACGAGGAAGACGGCATGGGGGCCATCGCGCTATCCTAGCCAGGCGTCGGACGTCCCAGGAGCACCCCTCCTCCCTCGGCGCCCCCAGCCTCGGCTCGGGCCCGGACAGACCGTTCCTGCAGGGAACGGCGCAGGGTCTCCAGCGCGAGGACCTCGTCGGGCTGCAGGCCGTATCGGTTCCTGGGGTGCAGGAGGAGCTCCAACAGGTCCAGGGTCACCAGCCGGGCCAGCTCATCTCGGCTGTGGAACACCTTCCAGAGGTCAGGGGTGCTCTGGAGGAAGGCTTGGCCGGCTGGTGTCCGGGGTCCTGGGGTGCGCAGGGCCACCATGGCCCGCTCCAGATGGACCGCCAGGTCCCACTCCGCGCCGGCGGGCGCGGTGATGTCCTGCCCCAACAGGAAGTAGACCCGATCCACGTTGGCGATCCGTTCGAAGAGATCCGCGTAGGGCAGGCCCTGGGGCGGGCTGCGGCGGATCTCCGCGGGGATGTGCACGGGGAGGTCCGCCAGGGCCTGGCCGATGACGGCCCGTTCCTCCTCCAGGTCCTGGGTCGCGCTGACAAAGATGCGCAGGGTCTCGGCCATGGGCGTCGCTTCACCAGCCGTAGCTGAGTCGGTCGATCAGGCGCCGGGGCAGGCCGGCGGATCGCATCAGGCTCTGGGTCAGTTCCACCGGGTAGGATACCCGTCGTTGTTCCCAGGTCATGGCCTCCAGGTCCAGCAGGGCGTAGGCGGCCCGGGGATCGTTGTCCCGAGGTTGGCCCACGCTTCCCGGGTTCAGGATCAGGCGATGGGTGGGCCCCACATCCAGCAGGAGGGGGGTGCCGATGGCCGGGAGCAGGGCCTCCACGGTCACGGTGCCGGTCCCCTCGTCTCCGGGGTCCACCCGCCACTGGAAGATGGCCGGCTTGTGGGTGTGGCCGACCAGACAGATGGGGTCATCGAAGCACAGAAAGTTCTCCAACGCGATGCCGGGCGTCAGGATGTACTCCCACACGGGCTCTCGGGGGCTGGCATGGGTCACCAGGACCTCCGACGTCTCGGGGGGGTGGATGGGTTCCGCGGGCAGGCCTTCCAGGAAGTGTCGGTGTTCCTCCGAGAGCTGTTGCCGGGTCCACAGCACGGCTTCCCGGGCCACCGGGTTGAAATCGTGGATGTCGATCCCCGGCCGGCCCAACACGGCCCAGTCGTGGTTGCCCATCACGCAGATGGCCGCATGCTCCCGCACATAGGCCACGCATTCGTTGGGCTGGGGGCCGTAGCCCACCACGTCGCCCAGGCACCAGACCCGGTCGTACTCGTCCTGGGCATCCTGCACCACGGCCTCCAAGGCCACGTAGTTGGCATGGATATCGGAGATCACCAACACCCGCATGGGCTGTGCACGCTCTCGGTGGGTGGGGGCGGATATTCGGTGAGGCCCAGCCCCGGGCGCGACCTGCTCCTCTCGGCCCGTGAAAATGGTAACACAGGTTCGACGGAGCCGTCACAAATCCGGATGCGTGAGGTGGTCGTCAGCATGTCGCTCTACGGGCGCGAGGGCCCTCGGGGAAGGGGCCGGAGCGAGGAGGCCATCGCGTCCCAGGGTGCAGAGAGGGGGACGACGGCTCGGGCATGGGTTGGGGAGGACATTCGGTCACGAGAGCCGTTCCAGCTCGGCCTGGAGCGCGGCCAGCTCCTCCTCCAGTTGGCGGATCCGTTCCCGCAGCGCGGCCCGTCGGGCGGCCTGCAGGTCCTCCGGCGCGGGTTCCACACGGGTGCCGAGCCTCTGGTCCTCCCGGAGGGCCAGCACGTGGCCGAGCCAGAAGAGGAGGGCCAGGCCGCTGCGTACCAGGGCGTTGAGGGTCTCGCCGCCGAAGGGATCGCCAGGGCCGCCCAGCATCTGGAGCAGCAGTTGGTAGAGGAAGCGGCCCAGGTCCACCAGGATGAGGAGCGCGCCGGCCAGGGCCACGCCGTAGAGGTAGGCCCGTCGGGGGGTGGAGGCCCGTTCTCGGAGCCCACGCTCGTCCCGGAGGCGGGCAGCCCGCTGCATGGTGCGCCAGTGGAGCCCCCACACGGGGAGCCCCACCGCGGTCAGGCTCAGGCCGTTGACCGCCTGGCGGATGCGGAAGCCGGCCTCTGTGGCCTCCTGGACGACCAGCCAGTCCAGCAACACCCGGGCCAGGTCCACCAGACCCACCCACAGGACCACCAGGCCTGTGGCGCTCACCAGGTAGTAGTAGATGCGGCGCACCGTCTCGCTCTCCGGGGTCTCCCCGTAGCGAGCGGCCTCGGCCTGGACCGTCCGCCAGTGCCACCGCCAGGCGATCCCGCCGATCAGGATGGAGGCCAGTGGGGAGGCAGACCACACCAGGTCTGTGGGGGTTTCCACCTGGAACAGGCGCAGCAGGAGCTCGTGGAGGAGGCGGGTGGCCGGGGCCACGGTCAACACCGCGCTGATCACCGTGGCCACGTAGAGGTAGAGCCGCCGGAGGCCGGTGCGGGCTTCCGGGGGGTGGGCGGCCACAAAGCCGTTCCACCGTTGCCAGTTGCCCCGCCACAGCAGGATCCCCAGCAGGAGCCGGGCCAGGTTCTCCCCGAAGGACTCCCGCCATCCCGGGACCAGGATGGCCCCCGGCTCCAGGCTGCCCAGCAGAGCCCGGAGGCCCAGGGCCAGGAGCTCCTGGCCCCCTATCAGGGCCAGGACCAGCCCGATCACCCCAATTCCGGTCTGGAAGAGCCGACGCACGGTTCCGGCCCAGCCGGACTCCACGCCCAGGTCGCCGTCCCCGGCCAGATAGCCCACCCAGGCCTGGGCCGCGGCCCCATAGAGCACGATCCGCAGCAGGTGGTAGGGCCAGGGCACCGCCTCCCGGGCACCGAGGCGTTCGGGGGGAAGCTGGAGCAGGGTGTGCACGCCCAGGACCAACAGCTCGTAGGCCGCGCGGAAGGCGACGCCGATGCTCAACCCCAGGGCCAGGTAGAGGAAGAGCTTGCGCAGGGTGGACTCCCGTTCCCCTGCCAGCCTGGCCGTTCGCCGTTGAACCCACACCCAGTGGATCCAGAAGACCGGGGCAACCACCAGCAGGGTCCCCGCGTGGAGGGCCACCCGGTTGCGCAGGAAGGTCCCGTCCGCGATCACGGTCTCCGTCTGGAAGCCCAGGAGGGCCAACAGCAGGGTCTGGAGCAGGCCGTTGAACGCCCATACGCCCAGGCCGTAGCTCACGCCGAGCACCGCGTAGAAGTAGAGCCGACGGACCCCTTCGGCCCACCCCGCCTGGGATGTGGGCACCTCTGCCTGGCCACTCATGGGATCCACCTCACCCGCTCGGGCACCAGGTCCACCTTCCAACGGCCGTCCTCCCGCACCACGGTGAGGACCACGGTCTCGGTCCACACATTGCTGTCGAAGAGGCCGCCGGAGCGGAACCGGTCGATGGCCAGGGTGACCTGGACCTTGTCCGGGTCCACGGGCTCCACCCGGAGGATCCGGACCCGCATGTCCTCCCAGTTGCCCCACAGAGGCAGCTCGGGCAGGGGAGGCATCGGGCGGATCGCCTCCTGCTCCGCCCACCATTCCAGGGTCTCCTGGGTGACCAGCTCGCGGAGGCGCTCCCTGTCCTCCTGGACCGTGGCCACCACCAGGTTGTGGACCGCGGCCTCGGGGGTGTCCTCCTGACGATAGGCGGGGAACCGGTCCGGTGGACGGCCCAGGTTCACCACTGCCACGGCTCCGACCACCAGGGCAACCACCAGGATGATGGTGCCGAGGGTGAATCGATCCATGTTCCACTCTCCTCCGATGGCTGCCATCCCACCGACCTCGGCGCCTGTCCCGACTTCCTGGCGACCTTCATCGTCCAGGCGTGAACTCCAGCAGCTCGAAGGTGGCCCGAGAGCGGCCGTCCTGGATCTTGACCGTGGGATGGGGAGGCTCCACGCCTATCCACAACGTGGTGGTCCGGTCGTTGGTTTCCAGGGTCACCTTCCAGGCCTGGAAGCGGCCGGCCGGCACCGTGATCTCCTCGGGGGCCCGTACCTGGACGGTCACCCGTTCGAAGACCCCCACCACGGGCAGGAAGCTGTTCATCCGGGCCAGGTATCCGGGCTCCAGGGGCAGGGCTCGGACGATGAGGGGCAGGGTGCGCTCGTCCCGGATGTCCGAGGGGATGTCCAGCCGTTGGTAGGTGACGTTGCCCTGGCGGTCGGTCAGGGTCAGGTCGGCCTGGGTCCGCTGGATGCGGGTCTCCACCCGTTGGCTTCCCTGGTCGTCCCGTCGCTCCAGCGCGGTGTAGACCGGGATGTAGCCCGGGCCGGCCATCTCCACGGTGACCACCTCCGAGGCCTCGGCCTCGGTGACCTCCCGCACCAGGGTCCACCCGTCCGGGTCCACGTGTAGGCCGCCGGCCCGAACCTGGTAACGGACCCCGCCGACCACCTCGCCCCGTCGGTCCACGGCCCGGTAGAGGCTCACCTCGCCGTCCGTCCAGACAGGGGGGCCGAAGACCAAGGGCTGGGGATCCGGTGCGCAGGCTGCCAGGAGCCATGCGACCAGCACCAGGATCGGGCGGGCCGACCGGGCCAGCAGTCGGTCCAGGGAGATGGGTGTGGGGTGGGACGCCATAGGGACTGGGGTTCTCAGGGTCTCTGTTCGCTATCGGTGTGTCTCCAGCCATCGCACCGCGGCCGCGGCCAGGGCCGCCGCGCCGATGGGCAGGGCATCCTCGTCCAGGCGGAAGGTGGGCGTGTGCACGTAGTAGATCTCCTCCCAGTCCGGGTTGTGTACTCCTAGGAAGAGAAAGCTGCCCGGCGCGGCCTGGGCCATGTAGCTGAAGTCCTCGGCCCCCATCACGGGCTCGGAGACCTGGACGTTTGCCTCGCCCAGGAACTCCCGGGCCGCGGCCATGGCGGTCTCCGTGGCCTCGGGGTCCAACACCGTGGGGGGATAGCCCGGGTGGATGGCGAGCTCGAAGCGGCCGCCCAGGGGCTCCACCACCGACGCGGCCCGTCGCAGCTCGGCCTGGAGCTGGGTGCGGGTCTCCGGTGTGAAGGAGCGGATGGTGCCGTTGAGGGTGACGCTCTCGGGGATCACGTTGTTCACGGTGCCGCCGTGGATCTGGCCGATGGTGATCACCCCGGATGCCAGGGGGTCGAGCCGTCGGCTGACCACCCCGTGGATGGCCTGGATCACGTGTCCGGCCAGCCAGATGGGATCCAACGCGTCCTGGGGCCGGGCCGCGTGGCCGCCCTTGCCCTGGATGGTGAGGACGAACTCGTCGGCCGCGGCCAGCAGAGGGCCTGAGCGGGTGCGGATCACCCCCACGTCCGCGGTGGGGTCCACGTGGAGTCCGAAGACCGCGTCCACCCCGTCCAGGACGCCCTCCTCCACCATGCGCAGGCCGCCGGACTTGCCCTCCTCGTCCGAGGCCTCCTCCGAGGGCTGGAAGAGGAGACGGACCGTGCCGGGCAGTCGTCCCTGGTCGGCCAGCTCCTTCAGGAGGACGGCCGCGCCCAGGAGCATGGCCGTGTGGGCGTCGTGGCCGCAGGCGTGCATGATCCCCGGCCGGGTGCTGTCGAACTCCGTGCCGTTGGCCTCCTGGATGGGCAGCGCGTCCATGTCCGCGCGCAGGGCCACGGTGGGGCCCTGGCCACCCCGGATCTCCCCCACCACCCCGGTCCTCGCGACCTCGGTCTGGGTGGGGATGCCCAGGTCCACCAGGGTGGCGTTGACCAGCCCCGCGGTCCGGTGCTCGGTGAAGCTCAGCTCCGGGTAGCGGTGGATGGTCCGCCGCCAGGTGCGGATCTGTTCGTGCAGGGCCTTGGCCCGTTGGAAGATCTCGGGTCCGGGTACGGAAGGCATGGTCATGGATGGGCTCCTTGGATGTGGCGTGGACGTCGCTCCGGATGCGGTGGGGCTCCGGCCGGGCCCCGGACATGGCCCAGGGCCGGGGAGACCGAGGCGACCGGTTCTCATCTCTGGCCCGGGGCGGCCTTTGCCTGCAATCCCTCTCTCGTCTATTATACAGCCAATGGCCTAAACCGGTCCATTGGGTGAGGGCCGCGCGCCGGCCCGGCCCGTGCCACGTCCTGGAGGAGCCCCCATGCGCCGAAGTCCGTTGGAGGCCTACCTGGCGAGCCACCGGGACCGCCAGTTGGCCGAGCTGGTGGAGTGGCTGCGTATTCCCAGCATCAGCACCCTGCCCGAACACCGAGAGGACCTGCTGCGGGCGGCCCGGTGGCTCGCAGCGCGGATGGAGGCCGCGGGCCTGGAACACGTGGAGGTCCTCTCCACCTCCGGCCATCCCGTGGTCCGAGGGGACTGGCTCCACGCGGGGCCGGATGCCCCCACGGTCCTGGTCTACGGCCACTACGACGTGCAGCCGGTGGATCCCCTGGAGAGGTGGGAGACACCCCCCTTCGAGCCCACGGTGCGGTCGGGCCCTCGGGGCGAGGATCTGTATGCTCGGGGCGCCTCGGACGACAAGGGGCAGGTCTTCGTCCATGTGAAGGCGGTGGAGGCCCTGTTGGCCGTCCGAGGCCGCTTGCCGGTGAACGTGAAGTTCGTGGTGGAGGGAGAGGAGGAGGTGGGCAGCCCCTGGCTGATGCAGGATGTCTCGAGCCATCCTGGACGTTACCGGGCGGATGTGGTCCTGATCTCCGACTCGCCCATCCTGGGGCCGGACCAGCCGGTGATCGTCTATGGGCTGCGGGGACTGTGGGCCGGGCAGGTGACGGTCCGGGGCCCGGGTCGGGACCTGCACAGCGGTTCCTTTGGCGGTGCGGTCCACAACCCGAACCAGGCCCTGGCCGAGCTCCTGGCCGCGCTCCACGATGGCCAGGGCCGGGTGGCGGTGCCCGGCTTCTACGACCGGGTGCGTCCCCTCTCGCCCCGGGAACGGGAGGCTCTGGCCCAGGTGCCCTTCGACGAGGAGCGGCTCCGGGCCGAGAGCGGCGTGCCCAGGGCCTGGGGCGAGCCGGAGTACACGCCGGTGGAGCGGATCGGCGCCCGGCCCACCCTGGAGATCAACGGCCTGTGGGGAGGGTTCACCGGCCCGGGCATCAAGACCGTGATCCCCGCGGAGGCCCATGCCAAGCTCTCCTGCCGTCTGGTGCCGGACCAGGATCCGGAGGAGATCGGCCGGCTCATCCAGGACCACCTGCAGGCCTTGGCACCGCCCACGGTGCAGGTGGAGGTGACCTCCTGGGGTGGAGCGCCGGCCGTCCTGGTGCCCTTGGACAGCCCGGCCGTCCAGGCCGCGGCCCAGGCCTATGTCCAGGGCTTCGGCGTTTCCCCCCTCTTCAGCCGAGAAGGGGGCTCCATCCCGGTGGCAGCCGTGTTCCAGCAGGTCCTGGAAGTGCCCATCGTCCTCATGGGCTTTGGCCTGCCCGACGACAATCTCCACGCCCCCAACGAGAGGTTCCACCTGCCCAACTTCTATCGGGGCATCCGGACCAGCATCGCGTTCATGGACGCGATGGCGACCCAAAAGGGGGGCTGACCCCTCGGCATCTGCCTGGGATCCGCCCCACCTCCGACAGGAGAGAGGAGCTCATGAGCACCTACGCCACCCTGCTGCAGCGCGATCACGAACACCTGCTCCATCCCCTCCACCATCCCTCGGCCCACGCCGACGCGCGCATCTTCGAGTCTGGGCACGGGGTGTGGCTTCGGGATGTGGAGGGCCGGGAGTACATCGATGGCCTGGCCGGCCTGTGGAACGTGCTGGTGGGCCACGGCAACCAGGAGCTGGCCGAGGCGGCCCGGACCCAGATGGCCCGGCTGGCCTACGCGTCCAACTACGTGGGGGCCAGCAACCTGCCGGCCATCGAGCTGGCCGCCAGGCTGGCGGGCTTCGCCTACCCGAACCTCCACACCACCTTCTTCACCTCCGGCGGCGCGGAGGCCAACGAGAGCGCGTTCAAGACGGCTCGCTACTACTGGAAGCGGAAGGGCAAGCCGGGAAAGTACAAGATCATCGCCCGAGAACGGGCCTATCACGGGGTGACCCTGGCGGCCATGAGCGCCACCGGCCTCCCGGCCTTCTGGAAGATGTTCGAGCCCCGGGTGCCGGGCTTTGTCCATGTGCCCGCACCCTATCCCTACCGGTTCCAGGGCGAGGTGAAGCCCGGGGAGACCGTGGGCCAGGCCGCCGCTCGGGCCGTGGAGGAGGCCATCCTGCGGGAGGGGCCGGACACGGTGGCCGCGGTCATCGCGGAGCCGGTGCAGGGCGCGGGGGGCGTCATCGTGCCCCCGGACGACTATTTCCCCCATCTGCGGGCCATCTGCGATCGGCACCAGGTCCTCCTCATCGCGGACGAGGTGATCACCGGCTTCGGCCGGACCGGCAAGTGGTTTGGGCTCCACCACTGGGGCGTCCAGCCGGACATCCTGTCCTTTGCCAAGGGCATCACCAGCGGCTACCTTCCCCTGGGCGGCATCCAGATCTCGGACGAGATCCACGACGCCATCCGCAGCGCGCCCCAGGAGGAGACGTGGATGCATGCCTTCACCTACTCGGGCCATCCCACCTGCTGTGCGGTGGCCCTGAAGAACCTGGAGATCCTGGAGCGGGAGGGGCTGGTGGAACGGGCCGCGGCCCTGGGCAGGCGCCTGCTGGATGGCCTGCAGGGCCTCTACGAGTTCGACTGCGTGGGCGAGGTCCGGGGCCTGGGGCTCATGGCCGCGGTGGAGCTGGTGGCCGACCGGGAGAGCAAGGCCCCAGCCAACCTGGGGGCCAAGGTCCAACGGGCCTGCCAGGAGCGCGGCCTCCTCCTGCGGGCGGTGGGCGACATCCTGGAGATGGCTCCGCCCTATGTCATCCGCGAGGAGGAGGTGGATCGGATGGTCCAGATCCTGGGGGACGCCATCGCGGAGGTGAGCCGATAGCCTCTTGCGCAGGTCTGGGCAGCTCCGCTGCGCCATGGCAAGGGAACCGTCACCGTGATGGGGTCTGGGGGATGAGGGCCTGCGCGTTGCGCGGTCGGGCTGTATGCGCCTCCCCCAGCCCCTGTGGTACAATATCCGGCGGCCGTCCAGGGGGGCGATATGTTAGGGCCGGGCAGGGGCCGAGCCCCCCCGTTCTCCGAAACCGGAGCCCCATGGGCGCCCTCGTGTTGCCATCCGAGGAGCCTGCCTCCATCGATTCGCTCTCGTCGATCTCGGAACCGTGGATCTCCGAACCATGGATGTATCCCGCTTCGGTGCCAAGTTCCTGGGCCACTCGGGCATTCTCCAGCTCATGGACGATCTGGGCCAGGCGGCCCAGATCCCGGGCGTGCGCATGTTGGGGGGCGGCAACCCGGCCCAGATCCCCCAGGTCCATGCGGTCCTGCGCCAGGCCATGGAACGGGTGTTGGACAGCGACAGCGCGTTCGAGCGGATGGTGGGCTACTACAGCGGGCCGGAGGGGGACGCCTCCTATCGGGAGGCCCTGGCCCGCCTCTTCCGGGAGGAGTGTGGCTGGGATGTAGGTCCCGAGCACATCGCGCTCACCAACAGCAGCCAGACCGCGTTCTTCTACCTCTTCAACCTCTTCGCGGGCACCGGCCCAGACGGCGTGTCCCGTCGGATCCTCCTGCCCCTGGCGCCGGAGTACATCGGCTACGCGGATGTGGGCATCGAGCCCGAGATCTTCGTCTCCCACCGGCCCCAGATCGAACACCTGCCGGAGCGCCAGTTCAAGTACCACGTGGACTTCGAGCGCCTGCAGGTGACGGAGGAGATCGGGGCCATCTGTGTGTCTCGGCCCACGAACCCCACCGGGAACGTCCTCACCCAGGAGGAGCTGAGCCAGCTCAGCCATCTGGCCCGGCACCATGGGATCCCCCTCATCGTGGACAACGCCTACGGCGCGCCTTTCCCGGAGATCATCTACACGGATCCGGGGCTTCCCTGGGCCCCCCACATGGTCCTCACCATGAGCCTCTCCAAGCTGGGCATGCCCGGGGTGCGGACGGGCATCGTGGTGGCCCGGCCGGAGATCGTCCGGGCCGTGGCCGCGATGAACGCCATCCTGAGCCTGGCCCCGGGCAACTTCGGCCCAGCCCTGACCCTGGAGCTGGTGCGGAGCCGGGAGGTCCTCCGCCTGTGTCGCGAGGTCATCCGCCCCCACTACCGGGCCAAGGCCGAGCACGCCCTGGCATGCATCCACCAGAGCCTGGCCGGCACGGACTACCATGTCCACCGCCCCGAGGGGGCCTTCTTCGTCTGGCTCTGGTTCCGGAACCTGCCCATCACCGCCCAGGAGCTGTACCAGCGGCTCAAGGAACAGGGCGTGGTGGTGGTGCCGGGCCAGCACTTCTTCCCCGGCCTGGCCGAGGAGTGGCGCCACAAGCAGGAGTGCATCCGGGTCAGCTACGCCGCGGACCCAGAGGTGGTGCGGGAGGGCTTCCGGATCATCGGCCAGGAAGTTCGCCGGGCATACGGCGGGTGAGCCCATCCCCTGGGGCCATCCAGGCCCCCGTCGACCGTCCTCGCTTTCGCCCACGGACGGGCCCCCGGATATCCTCGGCCCTGGGATCCGCCGCCCACAACGCCGACATGGCCGAATACCGCCCGAATTGACAAGGGCCAGATCGATGTGCTACACTCCGGTCCACCAAGGACCTTGTACATGGCGGATATCGCCATCGGCGATGAGGGAGGCCATGTCCTGGGTCGGTTCCCCTCCAGAGAGTTGCCGGTGGGTGCGAGGCAACAGGGGATGGCCCAGGATAGCCCCTCCGGAGCTCCCGGCAGGAAATGGCCGGGCGTCTGGCCCCGTTATCGGCCCACGAGGCGGACCCCGCCCATCCCCGGGGTTCGCGAAGCCAGGTGGCACCACGGGCCCTCTCGTCCTGGACCGACGAGGGGGCCTTTTCGTTGGTGGATATGGGATCGTGGGTGGATATGGGACGGTGGAAGGTATGGGACACGATCGTTGGAGTGTCCTGGCGATGAGCGCTCCGACACCGATGGACTCTGGACCCACAGTGTGGAAGGGAGGCAGCCATGCTGGACATCCGCTGGATGCGTGAGAACCGAGAGGCCCTGGCCGAGGCCATGCGCCGGCTCTACGCGGAGGACGCGCCCTGGGAGCGGGCCCTGGAGCTGGACGAACAGCGCCGGAAGCTCCTGGCCCAGGTGGAGGCCCTGCGCGCGGAGCGGAACACGGGCTCCAAGCGCATCGGCGAGCTCTACCGGGAGGGCCGGGCCGAGGAGGCCAGCGCACTGAAGGAGCGCATGCGGGAGATCGGCGACCAGATCGCCCAGTTGGAGGAGGAGCTCCGGCGGGTGGAGGAGGCCTTCCACGAGGCCATGCTCCGCATCCCCAACATCCCGGAGCCGGACGTGCCCGTGGCCCCCGACGAGGCGGGCAACGTGGTGGTGAAGGAGTGGGGCGAGCCCCGGGCCTTCGACTTCCCGCCCAGGCCCCACTGGGAGCTGGCGGAGGCCCTGGACATCATCGACTTCGAACGAGGGGTGAAGATCGCGGGCAGCCGTTTCTACGTGTTGAAGGGCGCGGGTGCCCGGCTCCAGCGGGCCCTGATCAACTGGTTCCTGGACGTCCACATCCACGAGCACGGCTACATCGAGGTCTATCCGCCCTTCATGGTGCGCACCCACTGCATGGTGGGCACCGGCAACCTGCCCAAGTTCGCGGACACCCTCTACCGGGATGCGGAGGAGGACTACTGGCTCATCCCCACGGCCGAGGTGCCGGTGACCAACCTCCACCGGGAGGAGATCCTGGAGCCGGGCACCCTGCCCCGCTACTATGTGGCGGCCACCCCCTGCTTCCGCCGGGAAAAGGTCTCCGCGGGCAAGGACGTCCGGGGCATCAAGCGGGTCCACCAGTTCGAGAAGGTGGAGATGGTCAAGTTCGTGGAGCCCCACACCGGCCGGGAGGAGTTGGAATCCCTCACCCGGAACGCGGAGGAGCTGGTGGAGCGGCTGGAGCTTCCCTACCGTCGGGTGGAGATCGCCACCGGCGATCTCTCCTTTGTCGCGGCCAAGAAGTACGACATCGAGGTCTGGGCTCCCGGCTGCCAGGAATGGCTGGAGGTGAGCTCCTGCTCCCTCTTCCGAGATTTCCAGGCCCGCCGGGCCAACATCCGCTACCGGCCCGGGGAGGGTGCCCGCCCGGAGTACGTCTACACCCTCAACGGCTCGGGCCTGGCCCTGCCTCGGATGATCATCGCGGTGTTGGAGAACTACCAACAGGCCGATGGCTCCGTGGTGGTGCCGGAGGTCCTGCGCCCCTACATGGGCGGGGTAGAGGTGATCCGCTGAGGGCCCGCCAGGCCGGGGCCCTGGCCGTCTCCTGCGGCCCATGGGGACGGGGAGGGCCTGGCCCACCGGCCCGTCGCCGATCCCCGTCCTGCACACCCGAGGAGGTCCATCGCCATGCAAGCGCCACCGGAACGTCTGGGAGCCTTCTACCTGGGGGCGGAGTACGATCTCCCGCGCGGGGAGCGGCTGCCCCGCCCCCTGATGTACGATGCCCGGGACCTGACCACCCACGCGGTCTGTGTGGGCATGACCGGCAGTGGGAAGACAGGCCTCTGCATCGATCTGCTGGAGGAGGCCGCCATCGACCAGGTCCCGGCCCTGATCGTGGACCCCAAGGGGGACATGACCAACCTGCTCCTCCAGTTTCCCGAGCTGCGGCCGGAGGACTTTCGCCCCTGGGTGAACGTGGACGATGCCCGGCGCAAGGGGCTGACCGTGGCGGAGTACGCGGCCCAGATCGCCCAGACCTGGCGCCGGGGGCTGGCCGACTGGGGCCAGGCCCCCGACCGGATCCGCCTGGTCCGGGAGTCGGTGGACTACACCATCTACACCCCTGGCTCGGATGCAGGCATCCCCATCAACATCCTGGGCAGCCTGGCCGCTCCGCCCCTGGACTTTGAGGCCCATGCCGAGGTCCTCCGGGAGCGGATCACCGGCACCACCCTGGCTCTGCTGGGCCTGGCCGGCATCGACGCGGACCCCATCCGCAGCCGGGAAGCGGTCCTGATGGCCAACCTCTTCGAGCACTTCTGGCGGCGGGGGGAGGACGTGGACCTGGCCAAGCTCATCCTGGCCATCCAGGATCCCCCGGTCCGGCGGCTGGGGGTCTTCGACGTGGACACCTTCTACCCCCAGAAGGAGCGCTTCGACCTGGCCATGCGCTTCAACGCCCTGGTGGCCGCGCCCAGCTTCCAGAACTGGCTCACCGGCGAACCCCTGGACATCGACCGGCTCTACTTCACCCCGGAGGGGCGGCCCCGCCACAGCATCTTCTACATCGCCCACCTGAGCGACGCGGAGCGGATGTTCTTCGTCACCCTGTTGCTGGAGGCCTTGGTCACCTGGGTCCGGGCCCAGACCGGCACCACCAGTCTCCGGGCCCTGCTCTACTTCGACGAGGTCTTCGGCTTCTTCCCGCCGGTCCAGGAACCGCCCTCCAAGCGACCGCTCCTGACCCTGCTCAAGCAGGCCCGGGCCTTTGGCCTGGGGGTCGTCCTGGTGACCCAGAACCCAGTGGACATCGACTACAAGGGGCTCACCAACGCGGGCACCTGGTTCATCGGCAAGCTCCAGGCGGAACGGGACAAGGATCGGGTCCTGGAAGGGCTGAAAGGGGCGCTGGCCGAGGCCGGCCAACTTCCGGAGGCCCTGGACTACGACGCGATCATCGGGGGCCTGCGCAGCCGGGTCTTCCTCATGCACAACGTCCACGAGGAAGGACCGGTGGTCTTCCACACCCGCTGGGCCATGAGCTATCTTCGGGGCCCCTTGACCCGTCCCCAGGTGGCCCAGCTCATGGGGCCGAGAAAGGAGGCCTGGCGTCGGCAACAGGCGGCCTCCGCGCCAAGGCCCCCCGGACCTTCCGTCCGGGAGACCGAAGCCCCGGCAGGGCGGCCCCCTTCCCAGGACCCGACAGCAGGCCCCGCCATGCCCGCGCCTCCCGAGGGTTTCTCCCCGGATCCGCCTGCCCTGGCCCCCTCGGTGCCCGTGGTCTACCTGCCGGTGGCCCTGGACGAGGAGGAGGCGGTGGACTGGGTGGCCGACCAGGTGGGCCAGGAGGTGGAAGCGGCCCGGATCCAGCTCATCTACGAGCCGGCCGTCCTGGGGGTGGCCACGGTCCGCTTCCTGGATCGCCGCCGGAAGATCGATGCCCAGGAGGATCTGGTGCTCCTGGCGCCGGTCCAGGAGGGGGTGGTGGCCGTCGACTGGGAGGAGGCAGAGTTCCTGGCCGTCTCCGTGGAGGAGCTGGAGCGCGGCCCGGCTCGGGTGGCGCCGGAGCAAGGGCCCTTCTTCGCGCCCGTGCCCTCGGCGGTCAACACGGTCCGGGAGCTCCGGCGGGTGGCCCGGGATCTGTCGGACTGGCTCTACTACAACCGGCGGCTGCCGCTGAAGGCCCACCCGACCCTGAAGCAGGTCCAGCGGCCTGAGGAGAGCGATCGGGCCTTTCGGATCCGGCTGCAGGAGGCGGCCCGGGAGCGGCGGGACCAGGAGGTGGAGCGGCTGCGGCGGAAGTACCGGCGCCGGCTGGAGCGCCTCCGGGATCGGCTGGAACGCTACCAGCGCGAGCTGGCCCTGGACGAGGCCGAGTACGAGGCCCGCCGGCAACAGCAGTGGATCTCCATCGGCGAGTCGGTGTTGGGCTTCTTCCTGGGGCGACGGAGCACCCGGGCGCTCTCCACCGCGGCCAGCAAGCGGCGGATGGCCACCCGGGCCCGGATGGAGATCGAGCGGACCCGGGCCGAGATCGAGGACCTGCGCCAGGAGATCGCGGCCCTGGAGGCCGAGCTGGAGGAGGCGGCCCGGGAGATCACCCGGAAGTGGGCCGAGGCCCTGGACGAGCTGGACGTGGTGGAGCTCAAGCCCCGCCGGGCAGACGTGGACGTGGAGATGGCCGCGCTGGCCTGGGTGCCCTCCTGGTTGGTGGTCTACTCGGATGGGGGCCGGACCCGCAGCGCGGCCGTGGCCGCGTATCCGGTGGGCTAGGGGGCAGCCCCACCGCCTGTCCTCCTGGCGGCTAGCCCAACAGCACGCCTGTGGGGTCCACCCGCCAGCTCTGGAGCACCTTCATGTAGTTGGCCCGCTCGAACGCGGCCGGCTCGGAGCAGTGGAGCTGGCTCAGGCTGCCCCGCATCTGGGCCACCGACTCGTACTCCCGTTCCTCCATCCACTGCCGCATCTCCTGGAGGACGGCCTGGATCCGCTCCACGCCGTGGTGCAACAGCGCGGAGGCCATCATGGCCACGTGGGCGCCGGCCATGATGGCCTTGAGCACATCCTCGTGGGTGTGGACGCCGCTGGTGATGGCGAAGTCCACGGGCACCTGGCCGTAGAGGATGGCCACCCAGCGCAGGGGGAGACGGAGTTCGTGGGAGTTGCTCAGCACCAGCCGGGGCACCACCTCCAGGGTCTCCAGGTCGAAGTCCGGCTGGTAGAAGCGGTTGAAGAGGACCAGAGCCTGCGCGCCGGCGTGGGCCAGCCGGGCGGCCAGGTTGGGCAGGGAGCTGTAGAAGGGGCTCAGCTTCACCGCCACGGGGATGGAGAGGGACCGGGCCACGTCGTGGACCACGTCCACGGCCATCTGTTCCACCTCCGCGCCGGTGAGGTCTGGGTCCGTGGGAATGTAGTAGATGTTGAGCTCCAGGGCGTCCGCGCCGGCCTCCTCGATCTTCCGGGCGTACTCGATCCACCCGCCGGTGGAGACGCCGTTCAGGCTGCCGATGATGGGGATGTCCACCGACTGTTTGGCCCGCCAGATCAGGTCCAGGTACTCGTCGGGGCCCACGTTGTAGTGTTCCAGGTCGGGGAAGTAGCTCAGGGCCTCCGCGTAGCTCTCCGCGCCGTAGGTCAGGTAGTGGTCCAGGTAGTGGCTCTCCTGGGTGATCTGTTCCTCGAAGAGGCTGTACATCACCACCGCGGCCGCGCCCGCGTCCTCCAGCCGGCGGATCCCGCTCAGGGTGCTGGAGAGGGGGGACGCGGAGGGCACGATGGGATGGGCCAGCTTCAGTCCCAGGTAGGTGGTGGACAGGTCCATGGACTGCCTCCTTCGCTGAGGGCGCCGGGGATGACGGGATGACGGCCGGGGTTCTCGGGCAGCGGGAAGGTGGGCGGCCGTTCGGGGCCGGGCCCCACCCCCGGCCCCGAACCGGGGTCACGCCAGGGCCTTGGCCCGTTCGGCCTGCTGGGCCTCCATCCGGGACAGCTCCTGCAGCCGCTGCCACCGCTCCAGCACCGCCTGTTGGGCCTCGGCCAGGAGCCGCTCCGCCTCCTCGGGGTTGGCCATGCGCAGGATGCGGTAGCGGTTCTCGTTGTAGACGTAGGTCTCCAAGGGGATCCGAGGCGCTCGGGAGTCGAGCTGCAGGGGGTTCTTGCCCTGGGCCTTGCGCCGGGGGTCGTACCGGTAGAGGGGCCAGTATCCGGACTCCGTGGCCAGCTTCTGCTGCTCCATTCCCTTGGCCATGTCGATGCCGTGGGCGATGCAGTGGCTGTAGGCGATGATGATGGAGGGGCCGTCGTAGCTCTCTGCCTCCAGGAAGGCCTTGACGGTGTGGGCGTCGTTGGCACCCATGGCCACCTGGGCCACGTAGACGTTGCCGTAGGCCATGGCCATCATGCCCAGGTCCTTCTTGGGAGTGGCCTTGCCGCCGGCCGCGAACTTGGCTACCGCGCCCAAGGGCGTGGCCTTGGACGACTGGCCGCCGGTGTTGGAGTAGACTTCGGTGTCCATCACCAGGATGTTCACGTTGCGCCCGCTGGCCAGCACATGGTCCAGGCCTCCGTAGCCGATGTCGTAGGCCCAGCCGTCGCCGCCCACGATCCAGACGGACCGCCTCACCAGCACGTCGGCCAGGCTCAGTAGGTCCTTGGCCGCGGCCTCCACCTCGGGGCTGTGGGGCGACGGGTCCAGGGCCAGCAGCCCCTGGAGGGTGGACTTGAGCTCGGCCACCCGGTCCCGCTGGGCGTGGACACCGGCCTCCGTGGATTGGTCTGCGTGGAGCAGGGCGTCGGCCAGCTCCGGGCCGATGTAGGGGCGGAGGCGCTCCACCAGCTCCCGGGCGTACTCGATCTGCTTGTCCAGGGTCAGCCGGAAGCCCAGGCCGAACTCCGCGTTGTCCTCGAAGAGGGAGTTGCTCCAGGCCGGCCCCCGACCCTCCCGGTTGTGGGTCCAGGGCGTGGTGGGCAGGTTGCCGCCGTAGATGCTGGAGCAGCCGGTGGCGTTGGCGATGAGAGCTCGGTCGCCGAAGAGCTGGCTGAGGAGTTTCAGGTAAGGGGTCTCTCCGCAGCCGGCACAGGCCCCGGAGAACTCGAAGAGGGGCTCCAGGAGCTGGATGTCCTTGACGTGGGTGAACTGGAGCTTCGGATAGGCCACCGGGGGCGACTCCACGGTCACCCGGCCGTTGCCGGTGGCGTAGACCACCCGGCCCTGGCCGTCCCGGGGGTATTCCGGCAGCCCCAGGAAGTAGTCCCAGTGGATGCGGCCCTGTTCCCGGAGGGGAAGCTGGGGCTCCATGTTGATGGCCTTGCGGCCGGCCCGCTCCTTGTTCTTGGCCGGGCAGACCTCCACGCACAGGGAGCATCCGGTGCAGTCCTCCACGGCCACCTGGAGGGTGTACTGGAAGCCCTCCATGCCCTTCCAGCGGGCGGCAGTGTAGAGGAAGCCCTCGGGCGCGTCGGCCAGGTCCCTCTCGTGGACCACCTTGGCCCGGATGACCGCGTGGGGACAGACCAGCACACACTTGCCGCACTGGATGCACACCTGGGGATCCCAGACCGGGACCTCCAGGGCGATGTTGCGTTTCTCCCACTTGGTGGTGCCGCTGGGGTAGGTGCCGTCCACCGGCAGCATGCTCACCGGCAGCCCGTCGCCCTGGCCCGCGATCATGGGCGCCAGGACCTCCTGGACGAACTCCGGGGCCTCCGGCGGCACCGCCGGCACCCGAGCCCGGGTGCCGGTCACCCGGTCGGGCACCGGCACCCGGTGGAGGTGCTCCAGCGCGGCGTCCACCGCGGCGAAGTTCTTCCGGACCACGATCTCGCCCCGCTTGCCGTAGCTCTTGCGGATGGCCTCCTTGATGCGGACGATGGCCTCGTCTGTGGGCAGCACCCCACTGATGGCGAAGAACGCGGTCTGCATGATGGTGTTGATCCGCACGCCCAGCCCCAGCTCCTTGGCCAGCCGATAGGCGTCGATGACGTAGAACTGGAGCTTTTTGTCGAGGATCTGCTGTTGGACCTCCCGGGGAAGCTGATCCCAGACCTCCTCTGGGCCGAAGGGCGCGTTGAGCAGGAAGGTGGCCCCTTCCTGGGCCATCTCCAGCACGTCCACCCGGCTCAGGAAACCGAACTGGTGGCAGGCCACGAAGTTGGCCCGGCGGATCAGGTAGGTGCTGTGGATGGGCCGGGGACCGAAGCGCAGGTGGGAGATGGTCCGGGCCCCGGCCTTCTTGGAGTCGTAGACGAAGTAGCCCTGGGCGTAGTTGTCCGTCTCCTCCCCGATGATCTTGATGGAGTTCTTGTTCGCGCTCACCGTGCCGTCGGAGCCCAGCCCCCAGAAGACGGCCCGCACCACGTCCGGGGGCTCGATGTCCAGGTCCGGATCGTACTCGACGTGGCTGTGGGTGACGTCGTCGGTGATGCCCACGGTGAAGTGCTGGCGGGGCTGTTCCCGGGCCAGCTCCTGGAAGACCCCCACGATCATGGCCGGGTTGAACTCCTTGGAGGCCAGGCCGTAGCGGCCGCCCACCACCCGAGGGGCCGGGGTGCTCCGCTCCCAGGCCTCCGCGATGGCCGTCACCGTGTCCAGGTAGAGGGGCTCCCCCGCGCTCCCGGGCTCCTTGGTCCGGTCCAGCGCGCCGAGGACCCGGACCGTGGCCGGCAGGGCCGCCACGAAATCCTGGACGGAGAAGGGACGGAAGAGCCGGACCTTCAGCAGGCCCACCTTCTCGCCCCGCTCCAGGAGGTAGTGGACCGTCTCCTCCGCGGCCTCTGCGCCGGAGCCCATGAGGACGAGGACCCGCTCCGCGTCCGGCGCGCCCACGTACTCGAAGAGGCGGTAGCGACGGCCGGTGAGCTCGCCGAACCGGTCCATGGCCCGCTGCACGATCTGGGGGGTGGCCAGGTAGAAGGGGTTGGCCGCCTCTCGGGACTGGAAGAAGACATCCGGGTTCTGGGCCGTGCCCCGGATGAAGGGCCGGTCCGGCGAGAGGGCCCGTTCCCGGTGGGCCCGGACCAGCTCGTCGTCGATCAGGGCCCGGATGTCCTCGTCGGTCACCCGCTCGATCTTGTTGACCTCGTGGGAGGTGCGGAAACCGTCGAAGACATGGAGGAAGGGCACCCGGCTCTCCAGGGTCGCGGCCTGGGCGATGAGCGCGAAGTCCTGGGCCTCCTGGACCGAGTTGGAGAAGAGCATGGCCCATCCGGTGGTCCGGGCCGCCATCACGTCGCTGTGGTCGCCGAAGATGGACAGGGCATGGGTGGCCACGGAGCGGGCCGCGATGTGGAAGACCGTGCTGGTCAGCTCCCCTGCGATCTTGTACATGTTGGGGATCATGAGCAGCAGGCCCTGGCTGGCGGTGAAGGTGGTGCTCAGGGCGCCGGTCTGCAGCGCGCCGTGGACCGCTCCGGCCGCGCCGCCCTCCGATTGCATCTCGACCACTCGAGGGACGGTGCCCCAGATGTTCGGCACGCCCTGGGCGCTCCACGCATCGGCCAGCTCCCCCATGGGCGAGGCCGGGGTGATGGGGTAGATCGCGATGACCTCGTTGGTCTTGTAGGCGACGTACGCGGCGGCCTCGTTGCCGTCGATGGTGACCTGTGGACGTGGCATGGCCCTCTCTCCTTCGGGGGTCGAGGCACGGGACACAGCCCCGGGATCCGTGCTGGGTCCGAGGGTACAGCACCTCTATTGTAGGCGGGGGCTTTCCAGGAGCGCGCTCGACAGCCGGGGAGAGTTCCACCTGGCCATCTGGACGGTTTTCGCTCAGGGGGTCAGGCCCACGGGGATGGCCCGTTCCGGGCGGACCCAGCCCAGGGTGACCCGACAGGTGAAGGCGTAGGTCTCCACCCCGGCCTGGACCGCGTCCACCAGGGTCTGGGCGAAACGGGGGTCCGTCTCCCAGTGGGGGCGGACCCGGTGGGCGTCTGGGCGCTGGACCACGAAGACCACCGCGGCCCGGTGGCCCCGCTCCACCACCTGGGCCAACTCCTCCACGTGGCGACGCCCCCGTTCGGTGGGCGCGTCGGGGAAGAGGCCCACGCCCTCCTCCACCAGGGTGACGGACTTGGTCTCCACCCAGCAGGGCGGCCGGGTGGGGTCCTGGGCCGAGGTGAGGCGGAAGTCGATGCGGGAGCTGACGGTGCCGCTCTGGAGGGGCAGGGGCACCTCTGCCGCGATCTCGGTGTAGCCGGACAGGGGGGGCAGGAGGCCCATCTCCAGGGCCTCGCGGAAGAGGCCGTTGGGCAGTTGGGTGGTCAGGCTGACCAGCTGTCCGCTCTCCGGATGGACCGCGAAACGCAGGGTGTAGGGGGTACGGCGGCCCGGCCCCGTCTCCAGGCTCAGGTAGAGGGTGGCGCCGGGCACCAGGAGCTCCCGCATGCGACCTGGGTTGGGGCAATGGGCCTCCACCCGTTCGCCGGTGTCCACGCGCTGGGCTCGGACCAGGAAGCGGTTGGGGCGTTCCACGAAGGTCGCGGGCACCACGTCGAAGTCGAAGTCCATGGGGGCTATCGCGTGGGCAGCGGTGTGGGCGGGGGCGGGGAGTAGCGCTGGAGAGCCCGGTCCAGATCCGTGGGGTCTGTGAACCAGCGGACGGTATGGAGGAAGGTGCGCAGGTCGCCGGTCCGCTCCCGCAGCTCCTGGAGCTTGGGGCCGATGGGGCTGGTGCTGGCCGGCCCGGTGGCGTAGTTGCCGTGGAACGCGAAATAGGCCTGGTTCAGCACCCGCAAGGGATAGCCATGGGCCACAAAGCGACGGCGACGGGCCTCCATGTAGGCCTCTGCGGTCTCCACCAGGCCGGCAGCCAGGAGCCGATCGACCTGGAGCCGGGTCTCCCGCATCTCCTGTGTGAAGTCGAAGGCCGGCGGATCGGACGGCCTGTCCGCGGCCTGCCCTTCCCCGGAGATGGGGGCAGGCTCCACGGGATAGAGCTCGGGGTAGTGGCGCAGGAGGACCCGGCGGCCGATCTCGTCGCCCACGATCTCGGCCACGGTCTCGTTCAGGGTGGTCAGCTCGGGGCTGCGCCCGTACCGGAGGCCCAGGGGGAAGAGGAGGAGGTAGTTGTGGACCCACTCGTGGGCCACGGTGCTCAGGACCCAGGGCAGGGGTGCCCGATCGATCACCATGGTGGGCCAGGTGCCCAGCCCCCCGATGCCCGCGATGTACGCGCTGAGGTCGGTCCGCTCCAGGATGGTCCGTTCCACCACGGTGGCCTGGGCGGGATCCAGTTCGCGGTCCAGGAGCTGGCTGTGGAGGGCCTCGATCCGGGATCGGGGGCTGATGGTGAGCTTCTGGGGAGGCTCCGCGAAGGTGAAGAGGACCGGGGGGAGCACCCAGCCGCCCACGCCAAAGCCCGCGGCCCGGAGCTCGGCAGCCACCTGGTCGGCCAGGATGACCTCCACGGTGGGGCGGGCTCGGGCCTGTTCCGCCCGGAGAGCGGCCAGGCGGGCCCGCAGCCGGACGGCCTCTGGGCTCTCCACGTCGTTGGGGTGCTCGCTCAGCCACACGTTCAGGGCGTGTTCGGCCTCGCCCAGCTGTCGAGCCCGATCCAGGTAGGCCCGCACCAGGGCCCGGGCCGCCTGGGGTTCCGTGGGAGGGGTAGGGGGGGCCACCAGACGGCGGCCGTGCTCTCCCAGGGCCCGGATCTCCCAGGCCAGGATGCTGAACTCCCAGCCCGTCACCAGGCTCCGGATGGCCATGAGCTGGAGATCCCGGGCATCCGGCCCTGCCCGGCCCCCCAGGAGGGCCACGGCCAGGAGGACCAGTCCACGATACAGCCAGGCCCGCACCCGTTGCAGGGGATCCACCTGGGCCCAGGGGGGAGCAGGCAGCTCCACCGGGGCGGCGGTGGGTGGGGGGATCGGATTGACCTCGGATGCGCTTCGTGCTATAAACTTCCCCATGGCTGTATCTTACCACAGGCCAGCCCACACCTGGGGGTTGGGCCCTCTCGCGACCTCCTCCTCTCTCGGGGCTGGAAGCCCCGCGGCCCGGGGGAGACATCGGCACCTGACGAGATCTGCCATCGGCCATGGAGATCCACGATTTCATCCACCGGCTGCCCAAGGCCGAGATCCACGTCCACCTGGAGGGGACCATCGGCCCGGAGACGGTGCTGGAGCTGGCCCGCCGCCATCGGATGCTCCACCGGCTGCCCGGGGAGGACGTGGCCAGCCTCCGCCGCTGGTTTGTCTACCGGGATTTCGACCATTTCGTCCGCATCTATCTCACCCTCCAGGCCTTCCTCCGCACCCCGGACGACTTCGCCACCGTGGTCTACCGCTGTGGCGAGGAGATGGCCCGGCAGAACATCCGCTACCGGGAGCTCACGGTCACCACCTACACCCATACCCACCTCCAGAGGGACAAGGGACTGTCCATCGACCAGATCCTGGAGGGGCTTCGACAGGGGCAGGCATGGGCCCGGCGGGACTTCGGCGTGGAGATGCGCTGGGTCTTCGACGTGATCCGCAACAGCCCCTTCCAGGAAGGCCGTTACCACCCAGAGGCGGCCACCGTGACCCTGGAACACGCGCTCCTGGGACGCGAGATCGGCGTGGTGGGGTTGGGACTGGGCGGCGCGGAGGTGGGCGCGCCGCCAGAGCCCTTCGCCCATGCCTTCTGGGAGGCCCGGGAGGCCGGGCTCCTCTCCGTGCCCCACGCCGGCGAGACCGTGGGCCCTGAGAGCATCTGGGGCGCGCTCCACGGCCTGGGCGCGGATCGGATCGGCCACGGAGTTCGGGCCATGGAAGATCCCACCCTGCTGGTCTATCTGCGGGAGCATCGGATCCCGTTGGAGCTGTGTCCTACCAGCAATGTGCGCCTGGGCGTCTACCCCAGCCTGGCCCATCACCCCTTTCCCCACCTGGACCGCATGGGGCTCTGGGTCACTGTGAACAGCGACGACCCACCCCTGTTCAACACGAGCCTGGAGCAGGAGTACCGGGTGTTGGTCGATGTCTTCGGCTATGGCCCGAAGGACCTGGTCCGGATCGCGCGCAACGGGATCCGGGCCAGTGGCGCGGAGGAGACGGTGAAGGAGCGGCTGTTGGCCGAGCTGGCCGCGTTCGAGGCCCAGGTGTCGCCGGACATATGGGGAGAGCCGGCCCAGGCCGTGGACGAGCAGCTCGGCTCCCGGCACGTTCCGGATCCCTGAGCGATCTCCTGGAGCGGGATGGCCCCCTGTGTGGGCCCTTCGTTCCTCGGGGATGGAAGCGTCGCCATGTCCACCACTCCGCAGATCGCCTTGGCCTCCGCGGTGGGGCTGACCCGTCTTCGGGAGGGTTTCAACCGGGGGTTCACCGACTACCCCTATGGCGCCCGATTCGCCACGGATGGGGAGATGGCCCGCTTCCTGGAGCGCTCCGGCATGGCTCTGGACGACTGCGCCGTGCTGATGGCCCGAGAGCAGGGCACGTGGCGAGGTGTGGGCGTGGCCCTGCTGGCCGTGGACGGCGAGGAGGCCTGGTGTGGAGGGCTGGCCGTCGCGCCGCCTCATCGAGGGCAGGGGTGGGGCTCCCGGCTCATGGCGGCCATCGAGGGGCGGGCCGCGGCCCGAGGAGCCAGCCGTCTGCGGCTGGAGGTGTTGGTCTGGAACGAAGCGGCCCGACGGATGTATCGCCGTCTGGGGTACACGGAGTGGCGGGAGCTGCTCATCTGGGAACGGCCGGCCCGCCAGGGCGCGTTGCCGGCTCCCTATGAGAAGCTCCAGCCCGCGGATCCGGCCGAGGTCATCCGGCGCTACCACGGCTGGCACGATCTGCCGCCGGTCTGGCAGCGGCGGGCCGCCTACCTGCTGCGCAATGCCCCCTTGATGGAGGCCCGGGTGATTCTGGCTCGGGATGGGCTGCCCGTGGCCTACGCGCTGTACCGTCGATACCCGGTGGCCGAGGAGCGGCGCACGGTGGTGAACATCCTGGACCTCGCGGTGGATCCGGCGGCCTCTCTCCTGGATGCGGGCCGGCCCATCCTCCAGGCGCTGCAGCTCACCCACCGGGACGCGGACCTGTTGCTGGTCAACGAGCCCGCGGACAGCCGGCTCAACCGGATCCTGGTGGCCCTGAACTTCCTGGTGACCGATCGCCAGCACGAGCTGGTGAAGGAGCTGTGAGGATCCCCAAGCCCAGTAGGACCCGGACAAGGAGGAGGTGGACCGTGGAGTACCCGTCGATGATCACCCAACTGCCCGAGGCAGAGCTGCCCGTGGCCGGCCTGCGGGGCTGGATGCTCCGCTCCGACCATGGTCTCGTGGTCTTCTTCCAGGCCGAGGAGGACGTGGAGATCCCACCCCACAGCCACCAGGACCAGTGGGGCACCGTGTTGGAGGGCCAGGTGGAGTTCACCGTGGCCGGCCAGGTGAGCGTGAAGCGGCCTGGGGAGTCCTACTACATTCCGGGCGGCGTGGTCCACAGCGCCCGAGTGCCCAAGGGAGCCAAGCTCCTGGAGTTCTTCCAGGAACCGGACCGGTTCCGGCCGAAGGGCTGACCTCGTACCTCTCAGAAGAACCACTTGGCCACGGCCAGGATCCCCTGCTTCCAGGGCACCCGATGGGAGACCCCGCTCCTGCCCTGGAACTGGTCCAGGTGGTCCAGGTACCACTGGAAATTCCGGATCAGGGCCTCCTGGTTCGAGTATCTGGGCTGCCAGCCCAGCTTCTGCTGGGCCTTCTCGATGGAGACAAAGGAGTCCTTGGCCGCGGTCTCGTAGACCCACTTGTACAGGGGCGAGACACCCATCCGCTCCAGGATGCGGAGGAGCCAGATGGCCGGCCCCGCGGGCAGGGGAATGATGCGCCGGCCATGGCCTGCGTAGTCCAGGACGGCCTGGTAGTCCTCCTTCATGGTGGCGAACTCCGCGGCACCGATGTTGAAGGTGTCGTTCACCCGTTCGGGCTCCAGGGTCGCGGTCAGGTAGATGGCCTCGCACAGGTCCTCCACATCCAGGAGCTGGTAGCGGTTGTTGCCGCTGCCCAGCACCGGGAAGTGCTTGCCGTCCTTGGCCCAGTCGTAGAGCAGGGCGAAGACCCCCAGGCGCTCCGGCCCCACAAAGGACTTGGGGCGGATGATGGGCACGATCATCCCCTTGGCCCGGTACTCCTCACAGATGCGCTCCGCGGCCACCTTGGCCTCGCCGTAGGGGCCGACCCCGTCCAGGGGATCGTCCTCCTTCAGAGGATGGTGGTCGGGGATGCCGTACACCGCGGTGGAGGAGATGTGGATGAAGCGTCCCACGCCGTGTTGGTAGGCGGCCTCCAGCACGTTCCGCAGGCCATCGATGTCGGTGCTGTAGATGTCCTCCGGCCGGTAGAGGGGAAGCGCGGCCGCGGTGTGGACCACCTGATCGACGCCCTCCATGGCCCGATCCACCGCGGTCCGGTCCCGGATGTCCCCGGTGAGGACCGTCACCCGGTCCTTCTCCGGGTAGTCGAAGGGCGCGATGTCCAGGGACACCACCCGATGGCCCCGGGCCAACAGATAGCGGGCCAGGTTGATGCCCAGAAAGCCCGCGCCACCGGTGATGAGAAACGTCTGGGTCTGGATGTCCCGGTCGTCCCCCTCCTGGGAGGGACTCTCCGGAGCCCCATGGGGGCCCACAACGGCCAGGGATCTGGACATGCCGATTCACTCCTTGTGGCTCATGGGTTCCCCCTGTGCCCACTTCCGCAGGAGCTCCCGGGTGGACTGGAAGGCCAGCGCCTCCGGCAGCTCCTGGGGGCCGAACCAGCCCGCGGCATCCACGTCGTCCGTGCCCTGGAGGAGTTGGGTGGAGCCCTGGGGGTGGGCACGGAAGGCCAGCACGATGCCCACCCGTTCTCCTGTGTAGTCGATCAGGGGGTAGATGCCCAACAGCTCCTGGACCTGGACCTCCAGGTTCACCTCCTCCTGGAGCTCCCGCTGGAGGGCCTGGTGGGGCATCTCCCCTGCGTCCATGTATCCCCCGGGCAGGGACCACTGGCCTCTCCCCGGGTCCACGGCTCGACGTACCAGCAGGACCCGGCCCCGGTGGGTCACCAGTCCGATGACCGCGACCTTGGGATCCTGGAAATGGACGAAACCACACCGGGGGCACACGGGACGCACCCGGTCGAAGCGCATCTCGTGGACCAGTGGGGTGGCACACTGGGGACAGTAACGGTATTCGGTGGCCATCAACCGGCCATTATAGTATGGGTTCCCTGGATCGGGAAAAACGGATCTCTCCGGAGGATCGACGGCTTGCCCCTTCCTGGGGGATTGGCTATCATGGGGGGCACCGTGTACCGTTCAGGCCCTGGCGGAGCGCCGTCCGTCCCGATCCCGTGTCAGGAACCTCCATGATCTCCATCCTCTCGTCTGTGTTCCGGGGCATGGTCTCCCGTGGCTCCCGGGAGCTCTCCCAGGCCACCGCCTCGGCAGGGGAGGCGGCCCCGAGGCTCGGGGGCCGCCCCCAGAGCGGTTTCGACCCCTTTCGCCAGGAGGAACACGAGTTCGTGGTCATCGGCCTGGGGCGTTTCGGCACCTCGGTGGCCACCACCTTGGTGGAACACGGGCGGAACGTGCTGGCCATCGATTCGGACAAGGAGCGGGTCCAGTACCTGAGCACCATCCTCCCCCATGTGGTCCAGATGGACGCCACCAACCTGGAGGCCCTGCGCCAGGCCGGGGTGGACAACTTCGACACGGGTCTGGTCTGTATCGGCACGGACTTCGAGAGCAACCTCCTGGCCACGGTGCTGCTCCGCCAGTTGGGCGTGAACCGGGTGATCGCCAAGGCCCGCACCCGTACCCAACGGGAGATCCTGCTCAAGGTGGGGGCGGACGAGGTCATCCTGCCGGAGCACGAGGCCGGCATTCGGCTGGGACGTCGGCTGGCCGCAGGCCACCTGATCGACTACCTGGAGGTGAGCGGCGAGGTGGGGGTGGTGGAGCTGTTGGCACCCCCCAGCCTGTGGGGTCGAACCCTGGCCGAGTCCAACCTGCGCCAACGGTACGGCCTCACCGTGGTGGCCATCCGCCGGGGGGACGAGCTGTTGGTCAGCCCCAGCGCGAACTTCCGTATCCAGGAGAACGACATCCTGGTGGTGTTGGGTCGTATCGACGACGCCGAACGGCTGCGCCAGTGAGGGACACCATGGCCTCTGGAACTGCCATCCCCATCCTGGATCTGTCCACCGCCCGTTCCACGGTGCTGCGTCGTCGGCCCTGGGATGCCTTCCAGGTGCCCCCGGGCCTGCTGGACGCGAACGAACGGCTCTTCGGCCAGCGCATTGGCCCGGAGGAGGCCGTGCGCCGGATCCTGGCGGATGTGCGCTGCCGGGGCGATGCCGCGGTCCAGGAGTGGACGGCCCGCCTGGATGGGGTGGAACAGGTCTCCCTCCAGGTCTCTTCCCGGGAACTTCAGACCGCCCGGGACCGGGTGGACCCGGAGGTGGTCCATGCCCTGGAGGTGGCTGCGGCCCGGGTTCGGGCGTTCCACCGGCGCCAGCCCGCGCTGAGCTGGATCCACAACGGGCCGGAGGGCACTCTGGGCCAGGTGGTGCGTCCCCTGGAGCGGGTGGGGATCTACGTTCCCGGCGGCACGGCCCCCCTGCCCAGCACCCTGCTCATGACGGCCATCCCGGCCCAGGTGGCCGGCGTCTCGGAGGTCCTGGTGGTCACGCCGCCCCAGCCGGACACCGGCCGCCCCCACCCAGTCACCCTGGCAGCCGCCCAGGTGGTGGGTGTGGAGCGGGTGTACGTGGCCGGGGGCGCCCAGGCCATCGCCGCGCTGGCCTTCGGCACCGAGAGCATCCCTCGGGTGGACAAGATCTGCGGGCCGGGCAACCTGTTCACCACCTTGGCCAAGCGGCAGGTCTTCGGCCTGGTGGGGATCGACGGCCTGCCCGGCCCCACGGAGACCGTGGTCATCGCGGACGAGCACGCAGACCCGGAGCTGGCCGCCGCGGACCTGCTGGCCCAGGCCGAGCACGACGTGTTGGCCAGCGCGATCCTGCTGACCCCCAGCCGGGAGCTGGCACAACAGGTCCAGGCCGCGGTGGCCCGCCAGATGGAGGGCCTGGAACGGGCGGAGATCGCGGCCGCGACCTTCGGCCAGACCTCCGGGCTGGTGGTCACCCAGGACCTGGCCCAGGCCTTCGACCTGGCCAACGAGTATGCGCCGGAGCATCTGTGCCTGTTGGTGGCCGATCCCTGGAACTGGCTGGACCGGGTCCGCCATGCCGGGGGCGTCTTCCTGGGCGAGGAGAGCTTCGAGGTGCTGGGCGACTATGTGGCCGGCCCCAGCCACGTGATGCCCACCGGCGGCACGGCCCGCTTCGCCAGCCCGTTGAACGTGTGGGACTTCGTCAAGCTGATCAGTGTGGTGGGCCTGAAGCCCGGCGCGCTGGATCGGATCGGCTCGGCCGCGGAGCGCCTGGCCCAGGCCGAGGGGCTCACGGCCCATGCCGCGGCCGTCCGCCGTCGCCTGGAGCCCCGGGGGAAGGCGTGATGTTCCACCCCGCCGATCTCCTGAACCCCCACCTGGCCGGCCTGGAGGAGTACACGCCCATCCAGCCCTTCGAGGTCCTGAGCCAGCGGCTGGGGATCCCCCCCCAGCAGATCGTGAAGTTGGACGCGAACGAGAACCCCTACGGGCCACTTCCCCAGGTGGTGGAGGCCCTGGCCGACTATCCCCACTACCACATCTACCCGGATCCCCAGCAGACCGCGCTGCGGGAGAGCCTGGCGGAAGATCTGGGGGTCGCCCCGGAGCAGGTGCTGGCTGGCCACGGCGCGGACGAGCTGCTGGACCTCCTGTGCCGGCTCTTCCTGCGCCCCAAGGACCGGGTGGTGACCTGTCCGCCCACCTTTGGCATGTACCGCTTCGACGCCCGGCTCCAGGGCGCCCAGGCCGTGGAGGTGTGGCGGCTGCCGGACTATCACGTGGACGTGGCCGGGGTGGAGGAGCTCTTTGCCCGGGCCCGAGCCCGGCAGCGGCCCAAGCTCCTGTTCCTCACCTCGCCCAACAACCCCACGGGCACCTGGCTGCCGGACACCCATCTGCGACGGCTACTGGCCTTGCCGGTGATGGTGGTCCTGGACGAGGCCTACGTGGAGTTCGCGGACTATCCCAGCCGGGCCTCCTGGGTGGCGGAACACGAGAACCTCTGTGTGCTGCGCACTTTCAGCAAGGCCGCGGGGCTGGCCGGTCTGCGTCTGGGATACGGGGTGTTCCCGGCCTGGCTCATGCCCCATCTCTGGAAGTTCAAACAGCCCTACAACGTGAACGTGGCCGCCATGGTGGCCGGCCTGGTCAGCCTCCAGCACCCGGAGCGTCTCCGGGAACGGGTCCGGTGGATCACCCGGGAGCGCCAACGCCTCTTCACCCACCTGCTCTCCGTCCCCTACCTGAAGCCCGTCCCCTCCCAGGCCAACTTCATCCTCTGTCGGGTGGTGGGCCGGGATGCCCGGGCCCTGAAGGAGGCCCTGGAGCAGATGGGGATCCTGGTCCGCCACTACGATAAACCCGGGCTGGACAACTGCATCCGCATCTCGGTGGGGCGGCCGGAACACACGGACCGACTGCTGGAGGCGTTGCACAGCCTGGTCGGAACGGCCTGATGGGACACGACCTTTCCACCGATCCGGGCTACCTGGCCTACCAGTACGGGGACGCGGCCCGGCTGCGGATCCGCCAGGAAGCCCATCGCCGCTACAGCGAACGCCCGGACGATTTCCTGGAATGGGTGGTGGACCATCTGGATCCCCAACCCGGGGAGCGGATCGGGGATGTGGGCTGCGGACCGGGCATCTACCATCCCCTGGTGGCCGCGCGGGGAGCCCAGGTGGTGGCCCTGGATCCCTCCTGGGGGATGGTGGCAGAGGTTGCCCGACAGGGAGGCTGGGTGGTCCAAGGGGATGCCCAGCAGCTCCCCTGGGCCCACGAGGCCTTTCACCGGGTGATGGCCAACCACATGCTCTACCACGTGCCCGATCGGAGGGCCGCGCTGCAGGAGATGTGGCGGGTGTTGCGGCCAGGCGGTCGGGTGGTCCTGGCCACCAACGCGGGGGATCACCTCCGGCGGCTGCACGAGCTCCATGCCCAGGTGGCCCGCTCCCTGGGATACCGGCCCCTGGAAGGGAGCGTCACCGAGCGCTTTTCCCTGGACCATCTCGCCCTGGTCCGTTCGGTCTTTCCCAACGCCCGGGTGCACGTCCGCCCGGATGCCTTTCGGTTCCCCACGGTGGAGGCAGCCCTGGCCTACTATGCCAGCATGGCCGTGGACCGCATCGCAGACCCGCCTGGGGACGGCAGCCATCGGCCGCGCCTGCTGGCCGCCATGGCCGAGGTGCTCCAGGAGGTGTGGGCCCGAGATGGGGTGATCCGGGTGGAGAAGACCGCCGGCTGTTTCGTGGCCGAGAAGACCGTCTCGGGTTGAGGCCCACGGGCCCAGGGGGGCGTGGAGGGGCCTCTCTCAGCGGGCCAGTTCGTCCAACAGACCTTCGTCCACCCGACGGGCGATGAGGGCCCGACGCTTCCCAGCCACCCCCACCTGGGTGACCACGTACCGTCCCGGCTCGGTGCCCAGGTAGTGTTGGAACAGGGCGTCGGTCACCGAGCGCCACCGCCGGGCCCGGGCCGGCTCCTCCCGTTGCATGCGGGTCCAGTCCCGGGGGATCTCCACCGCGATCCGGGGTGCGTCCACGCTCAGGTGGGCCTGCCGCTCTCCCCTGTTCACCCACACCACATCCGCGGCCCTGGAGAGGTCCACGGGAGCTTGGGAGTCGGTTTGGGCCCACGCGCGCCGGACCCGTTCCGTGGCCACCAGCCAGGTGAGACGGAAGCGCGAGGGAGCCACGCGGTTCAGCGCGTTGTGCAGGGGGTAGTAGTTCGGGTGGAACTCGGTGGCGATGGCCCGGAGCCGGACGAAGTTGAGGACCGCGTTGGGCCACAGGAGAGGGTCCACGGTCCAATGGACGAGATGGATCCCTTGCGCCTGGGCCTGGAGGGCCTGGAGGCGTTTGAGGTGGAAGCCAATGTGCCGGCCCCGGTAGGCGGGCAGGACGCCCAGGGTCTGGGACTCGATCCGGAGGCGGGCCTGGAACCGGGCGGCCCAGCAGGGGGGCAGGGGATGGCTGTCGAAGCGGAAGAAGCCCAGGAGGAAGCCCACGGGCCGCCCTTCCACCCGGGCCACCAGGGAGGTGGCCAGACGGAACTCCTGGCTGTGGATGTCCACGGGGTAGAGCTGATCCGGCGGGTTGCCCCAGATCCGCTGCTGCAGCTCGGGGATGGCCTGGGCCTCCTCCGGGGAGGGACGCCCCAGGTCCAGGCCATTCTGGCGGTGGGAGGTGGGGGAGAAGGTGTGGGGGGCCCGGGGATCGTAGGGGACCACCTGGGCCCCCGGCAGGGCTCGGCCCGCGGCCTCCTGCAGCTCCTCCGGGCTCCAGGGTGGGTTCGGCTCCAGGGGATGGCAGCGCAGGGTGAAGACCGGGACACCCCGGTCCAGAGCTCGGGGAAGGAGGACCGCGTAGCCCACCGTGTGCTCCTGTCGCTCCAGCCGGGCCAGGTGGCCGCCGATGGCCGGCAACACCACCTGGACGAAGTGGCGAGGCAACAGGTAGGGACCCTGGTCTGGCCGGAGAAGCCGGTCCATCTGGGCCACGACCTTGGGCCAGTCCGGGGCTGTGGCATCCAGCAGGGTCAGGTGGAGGGACGACATGGAGATCTCCGGGGGGACATGTCCGGTGGATGGAACGGGCCGGGCCGGTTACCGGGTGGTGCCCACGTCCTGTTCCCAGTGGTCGGGCCGGCGCACGGTGCCGCCGCTGCCGATGGCCTCGTCCTGGTAGGTGCCGTAGCAGGCCAGGATCCGGTGGAAGATGGCCTCCCGCTGGTCCAGATAGGCCTGGATGGCCCCGAAGACCCCCGGGAGGTGGGGGCTGGCCTGGCCGTTGCGCAGGTCCACCAGCCACTTGCCCTTGCTGGCGTCTTCCCGGCGATGGATGGGGCGGTTGACCCGTTGCTTGGGCATGAGGAACAGGTCCACCACGCTGAAGAAGACGTAGCGCTGGTTGGGCGTGTCCCGGACCACGAGCCCTGCGTTGGGGGCGTGGAGCAGGATCTTGCGCGCGGCCAGATCGTCCAGGATGAAGAGATGGGGCTCCGGGATCGCCGTGGGCCAGTTGCGGGGGTTGTAGGGCTGTCGTTTCTCCTTGGCGTCGAAGACGAAGTAGCGGTTCTGGAACAGATCGCCGAAGCCGAAGTCGAGCTGCACGAAGGAACGGGAGCGGTCGTCGAACTCGATCCCCTGTCCCTCCAAGTAGCGGCGGATCTCCTCCTCCAACGACACCGTGGCCATCATGGCGTGTCACCGATCCTCCGGGAGGGTGTGGGGGGGGCGGCCCGGGGCATGGGACCCGTTGGAGGACCGCTTCCCCTTTCCAGGGCCCTGGACCAGCCACTGGAGCCAGGCCAGGGTCTCCAGGGAGGCCTGGGCCTCGGAGCGAAGGACCTGGACCGTGCGACGGAAGCCGGCCAGGCGGCTGCCGGCCTGGATGACCGGGGAGACCACCTCCTCGCTCACGAAGGTGGCTGTGCCCTTCACCGTGTCCACGGTCTCTCGGGCATCCTCCAGGATGGGACGGATCTCGTCCCGCAACATCCGCACCAGCCGCCAGATCTGCCAGATGAGGACGATGAGCAGGGCATTGAGGATCACGGTCTCCAGGGCGATGACGATGATGGCGATATCCCGGATGGTCGCGCTCACAGGATGCTCCTCAGGGCGTCTGGAAGGAACGGACGAGGATCAGGGCCAGGAAGGCGCTCACGCTTCCCTCCACCACGTGGAGGGTCCCGATGCGCAGCACATCCAGCTCCAGGGTGCGGCCGATCCAGTGGCCCAGGCCGAAGCCCACCAGCCCAGCCAGGAGATAGAGGCCCAGATCCCGGAGGTTGCGTCCGGCCCACAGGTGGAACAGGCTGGCGTAGATGGCCACCAGGAGGAGGGCAAAGGGCACGTTGGGATGGAGGAAGCCCACGGTCACCTCTCCCGGGCAATGAGCCCACCGCCGAGACACAGTTCGCCGTCGTAGAAGACCGCGCCCTGGCCGGGGGTCACGTCCCGCAGGGGCTCGTCCAGGAGGACCTGCACCCGCTCGGGGCTCTCCAGCTCCAGGGTACAGCCCGCGCTGCGACCCCGATAGCGGATCTGGACCTGGGCCCGGGTGCCGGGCGCCACCGGCCTGTCCAGGGTCCAGCGGACCTGCTCCACGGTGAAGCGGTCTCGCCCCAGCGCCTCCTGGGGGCCCACCACCACCCGGTTGTGTTCCGGGTCCAGGGCCAGGACGTAGAGAGGCCTGGCCGTGCCCGAGATGCCCAGCCCCTTCCGTTGGCCGATGGTGTAGCCGGCCAGCCCTCCGTGTCGGCCCAGGACCCGACCCTGGCGGTCCACGATCTCGCCGGGCTGCATGGTGGCCGGGGCCCAGGCCTGCAGGAAGCGTCGGTAGTCGTCGGCCACGAAACACAGGTCCATGGAGTCGTGCTTGCTGGCCGTGGGCAGGCCCCTGTCTGCGGCCATGGCCCGTACCTGCTCCTTGGTGTACTCGCCCAGGGGGAAGAGCACCTGGCGGAGCTCCTCCTGTCCCAGCACGCTGAGCACGTAGGACTGGTCCTTGGCCGGGTCCACGGCCCTGAGCAGGTGGACCGAGCCGTCCGGCTGTCGACGAAGCCGGGCGTAGTGGCCGGTGGCCAGGTAGTCCGCGCCCAGGGCCCGGGCGTAGCCCAGGAGATAGCCGAAACGGATGTGGCGGTTGCAGGCCAGGCAGGGGTTGGGTGTCTGCCCGGACGCGTAGCCCTGGATGAAGGTCTCGTCCACCACGTGGCGCTTGAAGGGCTTCTCCGCGTTGATGTAGTAGAAGGGAATGCCCAGTCTGTCGGCCACCCGTCGGGCGTCCTCCACCCCTTCCAGGGTGCAGCACCGGTTGGCAGAGCCCTGGCCGGGCGCCACCTCGGCCCACAGGCGCATCATGATGCCGATGCAGTGGTACCCCTGTTCCACCAGCAGGGCTGCCGCGACGGAGCTGTCCACGCCGCCGCTCATGGCCACCACCACGGTGGTCTCCTGGGGAGGACGGAGCGTCTGGACGGTCATGGTCGGGTATCCAACGGATCTTCCATACCCTCTACGGAACGCGCACCCGTGTCCATTGTAGCATAGCCGGGGCCTTTCTCCACGTAGGGCCTGTACCCGGATGTCGTCCACCGTCGTCGGCAAGGGACGGCGCGATGGGGGGACAGGTTTCAGGGGGGATCTCCCGCCTGGGAGAAGGGTTTCCGGGCTACGTCCAAAACCGGTCGGCTGTGGTACAATGGGAGCACAGCCCGTGCCTGGACTCCCAGAACATCCCTTTGCTCAGGTGTGTGCCATGCGATCATCTTCCACAACCCCATCCCCTGCTCCGTCCACGGCCTCGACCGCGGGCCCCATCCGGCTGAACCATCTGATGTGGCTGGTGGTGGGCGTGCTCTTCGTCGCCCTGGTGGCCTTCTCTGTGGGTACCGCGGCCGGTTTCTTCCTGGGGCGTTGGACCGCTGCGGCCCAGGAGTTCCCTTCGGCGGGATTGCCCTCGGGCATCGACGAAGAAGGGGCAGACGCGGAGGAACGCCGTCTGCGCCCGGAGGACATGGCCGTCTTCTGGGAGGCCATGGAGCTGCTGGAGCAGAACTTCTACGGCGAGATGCCCCCCAAGCGGGAGCGGGTCTACGGCGCGATCCGGGGTGTGATCGACACGCTGGACGACCCCAACACCGGTTTTCTCACCCCGGAACAGGCCCAGAGCTTCATGGACAGCATGGAGGGGAACTACGAGGGCATTGGGGCCACCGTGGAATGGGACGAGGACCTGAAGGCGGTGCGCATCGTGGAGCCCTTCCCGGATCAGCCGGCCTGGCGGGCCGGCCTGCGCCGTGGCGACCTGATCATCGCGGTGGACGGCGAGCCCGTCTCGGAGATGGGCGACCTCCAGGTCGCGATCAGCAAGATCAAAGGGCCCAAGGGCTCCAAGGTGGTGCTCACCATCCTGCGCCCCGGGATGCCGGAGTCCTTCGACGTGGTGGTGGTGCGGGATGTCATCGAGATCCCCATCACCTCCACGGAGATGGTGGGCACGGACCAGGACATCGCCTACATCCGGCTGAGCCGGTTCTCCGAGGGCGCGGGCCGCAAGGTTCGAGACGCAGTGGAACAGCTTTTGGAGGACGACCCTCGGGGGCTCGTCTTCGATCTGCGGGGCAACCCAGGAGGCCTGCTCCGGGAGGCCAAGCTGGTGGCCAGCGTCTTCCTGGAGGATCAGGTGGTCCTCATCGAGCGCTTCAGCGACGGCCGGGAGGAGATCCACCGGACCGAAGGGCGCGCGCTCCTGCCCGAGGGGATCCCCATGGTGGTGTTGGTGGACGAGGCCACCGCCAGCGCGGCGGAGATCGTGGCCGGCGCGCTGCAGGACGCGGGCCGGGCCGTGCTGGTGGGGACCAAGACCTTCGGCAAGGGCAGTGTCCAGCTTCCCCATCGGCTCAGCGATGGCAGCCTTCTGCGGGTGACCATCGCCCGGTGGTTCACCCCTGCAGGGCGGTCCATCGACGGCCAGGGACTGGAGCCGGACATCGTGGTGGAGCCCCTGGCCGAGGGCCCGGAGGAGGTACCGGACATCCAACTGGAACGGGCCATCGAGCTCCTGGAGCGGGGGCAGTGAGCCCTCCCGTTCGGCCACGGGCCACAGCAGGCCCTGGCCCTGCTTTCCGGGAGGACCGGCGGAGAACCTGAGACGAGGGGCCCATGGCGGGAAAGCGGAGAAAGGGCGACCGACCACCGGGCGAGCGCACGGTGGCCACCAATCGCAAGGCCTACCACGACTACTTCATCCAGGAGACCCTGGAGGCCGGTATCGCGCTGACAGGCACGGAGATCAAGTCCGTTCGGGAGGGGCGGGTCAACCTCCGGGATGGCTTTGTCCTCATCCGGGACGGCGAGGCCTGGCTGATGAACGTACACATCGCGCCCTATCGTCACGGCAACCGCCAGAACCACGAGGAGACCCGGCCCCGAAAGCTGCTGTTGCACCGCCACGAGATCCAGCGCCTCCACGGCGCGGTGACCCAACGGGGGTGGACCATCGTGCCCCTGCGGATGTACATCACGCCCCGGGGCCTGGCCAAGGTGGAGATCGGGCTGGCTCGGGGCAAGCGCAAGTACGACAAGCGGGCGGCCATCGCCGAGCGAGATGCCCGCCGCGAGATGGAGCGGGCGCTGAAGGAACGGTACCTCTGAGGATGGCAGCGCTCTCCAGGGCCGAGTCCGAGCTCCCAGAGGGGCTTCCACCGTCGGTCCAGACCGTGGTCCGGGCCGTCCGGGCCAGCCGGAAGTACCGCACCCTGGATGTCCACCTGGTGGCAGCCCTGGCCCAACAGGAGCTGGACAAGGGGCGTTCCGTCAAGGCCGCGGCCAAGGCCGTGAAGAACCGCCTGCACCAGAGCGCAGCCGCCTATCTGGCACCCCGGATGGAGTACGCTGCCTGGCTGGACCAGATGGCCCAGGCCTACCAGAGCGGCGACGGGCCCGGGTGGCGCGCCGCCCTGCGCCGGGTGATGGGTGCCCACACCTCCACCCGGGAACGCCTCCCCATCCTGGATCTCTTCTACCCGGCCCTCTTCCAGGCACTCCCCCCGGTGACCTCGATCCTGGATCTGGCCTGTGGCCTCAACCCTCTGGCCATTCCCTGGATGGGGTTGGCGCCCACCACCACCTACCTGGCCTGCGATCTCTTCCAGGACCAGATCGACTTTCTCAACCGTTTCCTCGCCCTGGTGGAGGTGCCAGGGCAGGCCTTTGTGTGCGACGTGATCCATCAACCTCCGTCCCAGCCGGTGGACGTGGCCCTGGTCCTGAAGGTCCTGCCCTGTCTGGAGCGGCTGGAGCCCACCGCGCCTCGCCAGGTGCTGGCGTCCCTGCAGGCCCGCCATGTGGTGATCTCCTTCCCAGTCCACTCCCTGGGGGGGCGTGTCAAGGGCATGCCTCGCCACTATCGGGATCGCCTTCCCGACATGTTGCCTGTTGGGTGGCGCGTTCGGTGGGAGCGGGAGTTCGCCAGCGAGCTGGTCTTCGTCGTGGAGCAGGCCTGAAGGGAGCCCGGCCGGGCAAGGCCGCCTCCCAGAGGGACACACCCCGCCGGCCCTCCTGGCGGGCACGCGAACAAGGGGAGGAGCGTTAAACGCCCCTCCCCCGAGTGTGCGGTGGCTCGGAGGATGGAATCACTGGGCGACCAAGGGCAGGAAGAGGAAGTGACCCTGGCTGAGAGGGGTGGAGACCAGCACGGGACCCTGGACCTCCGCGGTCCGATAGACGGTGGTGCCGTTGTCCAGGACCACGTAGCCCCAGGGCGGCTGTACCACCAGGGTGTAGTTGGAGTGGGGCAGCCCCCCGATCACGTAGTATCCCTCCTGATCCGAGTGGGCTGTGAGGAGTTGTGCCCCGTCGGCCGCGTAGACCTGGATCGCGGCCCCGGGGATGCCGGGCTCGTCCGGATCTCGAACCCGGTTCCCGTTGGCATCCAGGTAGACCTCGCCCACGATGGTCACCGTGTCCTGGGACTCGGCCATGGGAGCCCCTACGAGGACGAGCAGGAGCAGGGCCCCGAGAAGACCCAGGGCACGCCGGCGCAGCCGTCCCATCTCTCCCGCAGCGAGCCAACCTAGTCCTAGCATGGCGATCTGTCCCTCGTGTGCCCGAAGGCGTGTGGGTGGCAGGGAGCGCAGCTCCACCAGAAGGTATCGAACCCGTGCCGCCCGGCGGAGATCCGTATCCTGGCCGAGCCTCTCCCGGAATAGGCTGACGATGCCCGGTGGTCCCGAATAGGGGGCTGCACCCCGGTCCTCGGTCCCGGCAACACCTTCCGGTGGCGGGGGCATGTTGCCGGGGAACGGGCCTGTCCTCCACTCTCCATCATCATACCGTCAGATAACGACCACTTCATCTGCAACATGGCGCATTGTCCCACGGTCCGTTGCGGATGTTCGGCCCTGGCGATACGCCATTTGGCGTAGGTCTCCGGCGATCGGCCGCGGGATGGGGCGGGAGGGGATGGAACCTGGGTGGGGCGGAGGGTCTCCAGCCGCTCAGGGCATGTGGGCCAGGATCGCGGCCACCTCGGCCCCGACCAGGATGCTCAGGCTGCTGAGGTAGAGCCACAGCACCAGCGCGATCACCGAGGCGATGGAGCCGTACACCAGGTTGTACTGGACCAGGCCGCTCTTCAGGTACCAGGCAAAGCCCACGTTCAGCCCCGTCCACAGGAGGGCCGCGGTGGAGGCCCCGATGGCGGCGCTCAGGGCGGGAGGGCGCCGCAGGGGAATGTGTCGAAAGTAGAGGTAGAGAACGACCACGGCCAGGAGCAGGGCCAAGGCCTGGTGCAGGCCGGCGTCGATGAGGTCGATCATTGGAGCGGGCAGGGGCAGGTGCCGGATCCGAGGGGCGCTCAGGGCGGTCAGGAGGGTGGGCATCACCAGCAGAGGGGCGGTGAACAGGGTGATCCACAGGGCGTACACGCGGATCTTCCAGCCGGCCCGGAGACGGCTGCCGTCGAAGATGCGGTGGATGGCGCCGTAGAGGGAGCTGAAGTAGCTGGAGGCCGCCCAGAGCAGGGTCAGGGTGCCGATGAGGCTGAACCGTCCCCGGGCCTGGATGACCTGCTGGAGGATCGGGTCCAGCAGCTCTCCCTGGGCCGGGATGTAGCGGACCAGGCCCGCGACGGCCTCCTGTTGGATCCGGGGATCGCCCAGAATGTAGCCGCCCAGACCGATCACCAGGAGCAGCAGGGGAAAGAAGGAGAAGAGGGCGTAGTAGGCCAGGGCTGCCGCCCGGGTGCCGATCTCGTCCTGCAGGTACTTGGTCCAGAGGCGCCGCAGAAATCCCATCGGCCTCAGTATAGCCCTGAAGCCCCGGGGAGACAATTTCAGCAGTTCACGAATTCGTAGCGGAGTCGGCATCCTCAGATACCGATTCCGGAGGGGCGATGCCGCATCTGAGGATGCTCACTCCTCCGTTTGGCTAAAATCGTGAATTGCTGAATTTCACCCTACGGACGGGCCATGCCCCAGATTTCAGATATCGTCGGTGAGGTGGGGGCTCCTCCTCTGTTGGGGGGAGGCAGGCCTTGGGTCTGCCGAGCCCGGCCATGGCGAGAGATGCCCTTGCGGGCGCCGGGAGACACAGCAGAGGGGGGTCTCCGGAGTCCCCCCCACCCGAGACTGCCCGGATGAGGGGGACGGGGGATCAGATGTACACGTCCACCGAGGACAGGTTTTGCGGGGAGGTGGCCGGGCGAGGAGTGTGGGGCTCTTGCCGGAGGGCCTGCTCTCCACGGGGGAAGGCGGTGCCGATGAGCTCCCCGGACGTGACCTCCTCGGGCTCGGACGGGCCATCGACCCCGGCGTGGGTCTCCGGGACCGTGGAGGGATCCTCGGAGGCCGGTGCGATCTCGGGGCCTGGTTCCTCTTCGCCCTGGGGTTCCTGGACCTTTTCCCGTTGGGACCGCATCCTCTCCAGTCGTTCCTGTTGGATCTGGCGCAGGGCCTCCTGGGCCATCTCGGCCGCCTGCATGGCCACCTGCCGGTCTGCGGCCGAGGGGTCGATGGGGGCCAGGGCGGCCTGTTGGATCTGGCGGGCCTTGCGCAGGGTGGTCTCCGGATCTCCGGGCACGGGCGAGAGGTCGATGCGGACCTCGCCGCCGATCGCGTAGCGTTGTCCGTCCGGCCCGATCTGGTAGGTGTAGCGGGGAGGGCCCAGGGCCCAGCGGCCTGCGGCGGCCAGGTGGGCCTGTTCGTGGCGGCGGACCTGGGCATCCCGTCGTCGTAGCTCCTCCAGCAGGCGCTTCTCCTCCGGGCTCAGCTCGCCGTTGAGCTTGACCTGGACGATGGTGGCCTTGCCCATCAGGGCGCCGGAGGAGCCCAGGCCGCCCTGCGCGCAGGCGTCGTAGGCGCAGCTGGCGTGCAGGCTCTCCGTCCGTGGGCCCGCGGCCTGGCTCTCCAGGGTGACCTGGCGGGTGGGGGTTCCGGCCATCCGATCCGCGTCGCTCTTCAGCTTCACCGTCACCCGGGCAGAGTAGGCCGCCCAGGCCTGCAGGCTGGTACGGTTGTTGTCGTGGCTGGAGGAGATGGCTTCCACCGTCATGGTCGGTATCCCTGTATGAAAAGGCAGGCCTGCCTGCCACAGGCTGCGTGGATCCAGCGAACGGTCCGACCCTATGGTCCAGCGCAAGGGTCCTCTATGGAGCATATCGGCCACATTCCCGAACTTGATTCAGCCAAATGGCATAGAGGCGGTGGCCCCTATGGGCCATGATGCCCTGGGATCCATGGGGGCTTTCCAGCCCAACCGTCCGCACCGCCGACGCGGCCCTCGGATTCATCTCCGGGATCGAACTCTCTGGGCCAAGGCCTGGGCCGCGGCCCGCCCACGCTCCAGGGCCTCCTGGTAGAGCCGGTGGAGCTGTTCCCGGGGAAGTGGTGCCCCCTCGGTGGCCCAGTGGAGGACGGCCTGGCCGATGGCCCAGGTGCCGGCATAGGCCACGGCCGTCTTGGGCAACACCCCCCACACGGGCACCAGCCCCACCAGCTCTCGAGCGATCTGGCGGAAGAGGAAGCCCCCTCCCAGGACGCCCAGGATCTCGCCGATGAGTTCCCGGGGCGAGCCGGATTTCCCGGCGGCCAGGGCCAGCTTGTAGGCCATGACCAGTTGGTTCTTGGTCAGCACCAGGGTGTCGCCCACGTTCAAGGGGACGTTGAGGAGGGGCACCACCTCGGCGATCCCGGTGCTGAAGGCAAAGGTCGCATTGGCCTGGGCCGTCTCCTGGATCAGGTGTTGGAACACCGCCGGGCGCAGGCCAGCCAGGTGACGGGCCAGGGAGAGGAGCAGGTGGGGCGGGGCCGTCTGTATCAGGGCCTGGGCCAGGGGGCCTTCCACCGCGTTCCGGTCCACCTGGGGAACGGCCACCCAGCGGGTCTTCCCGTCCTGGGGCATCGGCGGGGTGGGGGCCGGCGGCGTCCCGGAGCCCACGAGGACCACCAACCTCGGCATCTGGACTCGGCCCAGCCTTCTCCAGAGCTCCTCCAGGTCGTCGGGCGTCGGGGCCCGGTGGAGCAGCACCAGGACCAGGTCCGCCGGGATGTCGTGGGCCAGGACCTGGTCGGGAGGCACCACCCGGATCCAGGGGTGGATCAGGGAGGCCGTCTCGGGGTCGGTGAGGAGCCGGGCCAGATGTTCGTTGGCCCGGGGATCGTCGCCGGTGATGGCCAGGCGGAAGGGGCGCACCGCCTCCTGGCGGATTGCCTCCAGGTCCACCTCCCGCAGGATGCGCCAGAGGGTGGTCAGGGAAGCGGCTCGGGACATGGAGGGCTCCTCAGCGGGTGGTCGGCGCGCCCGCGATGCGATGGGATCGCCGTGCCAGGATCTGGGTCAGGACCCGAAGGGTGTGCGCGATGTCCTCCCCGTGCACCTGGTAGTGGGTCACCGCACGCATGCGGGAACCGCCGATCGCGAAGAGGAGGATCCCCTCTTCGGCCAGCCGGGCCTGGAGGGCCTGGGGGGACCAGTCGGGATGGGTCACCTGGAAGATGACGATGTTGGTCTCCACGGTGGTCGGGTCCACGTGGATGCCCTCCAGCTCGGCCAGGCCCTCGGCCAGTTGGCGGGCGTTGGCGTGGTCCTCGGCCAGGCGTTCCACCATCTGGTGGAGGGCCACCAGGCCGGCCGCGGCCAGCACACCCACCTGGCGCATGCCCCCGCCGACCGCCTTGCGGGTTCGCCGGGCCTGACGGATGAACTCCCGGCTGCCCACCACCACGGAGCCCACCGGCGCGGCCAGCCCCTTGCTCAGGCACACGCTGACGCTGTCCGCGGCCTGGACCAGCCGGGCAGGGGGAACGTCCAGGGCCACGGCCGCGTTCCACAGGCGGGCCCCATCCACGTGGACGCGGAGCCCATGGCGGCGGGCCAGCTCACCCACCGCGTCCATGTAGGTGGGCCCCAGGACCCGGCCACCGCACCGGTTGTGGGTGTTCTCCACCGTCACCAGCCGGGAGAGGGGGAAGTGGTCGTCCAGGGGGCGGATGGCGGCCTGGATCGCCTCCAGGGCCAGGGTGCCGTCCGGCTGGGTGGGCACCGCGCGGGGATGGACGCCCCCCAGGGCCGCGGTGCCCCCCTGTTCGTAGAGGTAGATGTGGGCCTGGTCGCCCACGATCATCTCGTGGCCTCGAGTGCAGTGGGTGAGGACACAGACCAGGTTGCCCATGGTGCCGCTGGGCACGAAGAGGCCGGCCTCCTTCCCCAGGCGTTCGGCCACCTCCTCTTCCAGGCGGCGCACGGTGGGATCGTCTCCCAGGACATCGTCTCCCACCTCCGCGTTGGCCATGGCCTGGCGCATGGCAGGGGTGGGTTGGGTCACGGTGTCCGAACGCAGGTCCACAAGACGGGAGACAGAGGGTGCCATCGGGGCCTCCTTTGCTGGGTATCGGGGGTGCACCGCTACAGGCGCAGGCGTGATTTGAGGAACATGTAGATCTCCCCGTTGTTCCGGTTCCAGAGGAGCAGACCGCCCTCGAAGCTCTGGAGGATTCCCTGGGCCTCCTCCGGGGGGGCCGTGGCCCACCCCAGGGTGGCACGGAGCTGCTCGTTCCCGGCCCACAGGAGCCCGATCCCCCTCTCGGGCTGGAACAACCCGGGACCGGGCGGCGTCAGATCCGGCAGCTCCATCCGCTCGGGCATCTCTGGGGTCCACCGGTTGAGGTGCTGTTCCCACTCCTGGTTGCCCGCGTATTGGACGTAGATGATGGGCTGGTCCTGGCGGCTGATGGCCAGCCCGTTCTGGAAGGGCTGGACCTCGAAGGTCACGGGCATGGCGACGTTGGTGGGGCATCCCAGTTCCCGGACCGCCCCCGTGTCCTGGGTCACCAGCTCGGTGAAGACCGGGTCCATCACGTAGGGGCAGGCCCCGACCAAGGGGGTCTCCGGGGTGGGGGTGGGTGTGGCGCTGGGGGTGGCCCTGGGTGTGGGGGTGTCCGTCGGCAGCAGGGTGGGCGTGGGCGTCGCGGTGGGCGACGGTGTCGGCATCGCGGTGGGCGTGGCGGACGGTGTCGCCTCGGGGAGGGAGGGCAGGCCAGAGGGTTGGGCCTGCCCGGGGTGGACCGGCCCGGTGGGGGTGGACAAGGCCGGGGTGGAACTCGGTGGAGTGCCGGCCAGGAGAGCGGCCTCTGGGGTGGCCTGGGCTTCGGGCGCTCCTGTCCCGAGCAGTCGGCCGCCTGCGGCCCAGAGCACCGCGAGCAGCACCAGCAGACCGGCCAGGCCGCCGGCCCCGGCCATCCACCTTCGGGCCTGGGGCCAGCCCCGTCTTGGGCCAGAGGGTGCGGTCCCTGGAGGCGGGGGAGTGACCTGGGTCTGGGTTCCGGGCACCAACACGGCCTCGGTGGCGGGTGGAGGGACCTGGGACAGGCCGGTGAGGGTCAGGGTGGCGTTCTCCGGGGCCCGCTCCTCCTCCGGGCCGGCATCCCGGCCCGCGGCCAGGGCCAGATCCCGGGCCATCTCCCCGGCCGAGGGGTAGCGTTCCCTGGGGTTCTTGGCCAGGCTGCGGCGTAGGATCTGGAGCACCAGGGGAGGCAGGGTGTCCAGAAGCTCCTCGGGGATGGTGACGGGTTCGTACACGTGCGCGTGGAGGATCTGGGTGGTGGAGCCGGTGAAGGGCGGGCGGCCCACCACGCAGCGGTAGAGCACCGCGCCCAGGGAATAGATGTCCGCGCGGCTGTCCACGGTCCGCCGCCCTTCACACTGTTCCGGAGCCATGTAGGCCGGGGTGCCGATGGTGCGGCCCTCGCCGGTGAGCTCGGGCATGTCCAGGGCTCGGGCAATGCCGAAGTCCGTCAGGAGCGGGATCACCGGGTGGTCCAGGGAGTCCAGTTGGACACTGTGGGGCGTGCCCGGGCTGGCTGGACGCAGGAGGATGTTGCTGGGCTTCACATCTCGGTGGACCACGCCCAGGCGATGGGCCTCGTCCAGGGCTCGGGCGATGGGCTCCAGGAGGTTGCAGCTCTCCCGGGGGCTCAGGTGGCCTCGCCGTTCCAGCAGATGGGCCAGGCTCTCTCCCTCCACCAGTTCCATGGCGATGTAGGCCAACCCTTCCTCAGGTGCCTCGCCCACCTGGAGGGTGCGGACGATGTGGGGGTGGCGGAGCCGGCCCGCGGTGTGGGCCTCCTGGCGAAAACGGGCTCGAGCCACGGTGCCTGCGCCCGGGAGGAGGATCTTGAGGGCCACGGAGCGGCCCTCCACCCGGTCGTAGGCCTGGTAGACCATGGCCGCGCCTCCTTGGCCCAGGCGGGGGCCGATGAGGTAGCGGCCCATCCGCCGGCCGGTGAGGTCGAAGAGCGCCTCGGCCCGGGGGGCGGACTTTCCCGAGGCCGGGGAGTCGGAGATAGGGGGGTGGTCCGAAGTGGGTGGACGTTCGCGCATGGTCCCTCTGGGCCCCGGGTGTGACACCGGGCCCGGCTTCCTGCTACAATGCACCGCGAGAGAGCTTGTCCTCCACCGAGGACCCGGGCCGGGCAAGGCCCGGAGGGGCCTCCCCCGGGCTGAGGAGGGGGCCAGGGCTCCCTCCCCGCTCCCACAGTGTAGGCCATGTGGGGTCCGGACACCAAACCCCTCGCGAGGGCGACGGGGACGCGAGGCCAGGAGGACGTGAGATCGGGAGGAGCTGTCGTGAGCCGGTATCCGAGGTTGATCTGCCTGACCGGCCCCCAGGAGGGCCAGGAGTACGAGCTGACCCAGGAGGTGACCCGGGTGGGTCGAGCCCTGGACTGCGACATCGTGCTCGTGGACCCCTACGCCAGCCGTCGCCATGCGGAGATCTGGCGGCGGGAAGATGCCTACTGGATACGGGACCTGGAGAGCAAGAACGGGGTCTACGTGGATGGGAAACGGCTGGGGCCTGGGGCTGGGGCCTGGTTGGACGACGGCACGGTGGTCCAGTTCGCGTCCACCCGTTTCCGCTTCCACGATCCCGGAGCCACCATCACGGCCCCCTCCCTCATCGCGGCCCGGGAGCGGGGCCTCCGGGTGGATCCGGTCACCCGGCAGGTCTACGTGGACGGCCGACGACTGGACCCGCCCCTGAGCCCCAAGCAGTTCGACCTGCTGTGGTATCTGTACCAGAACCGGGGCCGCCCGGTGAGCAAGGACGAGATCGCGGCCCATGTGTGGTCCGAGGCCCAGGGCGATGTCTACGACGCCAACATCGACCGCATGGTGAGCCGCATCCGGAGTCGCGTCGAGCCCCCTGGCCAGCAGGCCTCCCGCTTCATCCGCACCCTGCGTGGGTACGGCTACCTGTTGGTGCCGGAGGGCGAGGAGGAGCCCTCCAACGGGTGAGCCCCGGGCGCCACGGTCGGGGTCACAACAGGCCCACGGCCTGGGCGATCCAGACCAGCAGGGGGGCGAAGCCGATGGCCGGCAGGAGGTTGGCCACCCGGATCTGGGTCAACTGGAGCATGTTCAGCCCGATGGCCGTGACCAGCACCCCGCCGCTGGCGGTGAGCTCCAGGACCCAAGGCGTCTCCCGGCTCACGTCCCAGGCACCGCCCAGCACCATGGCCAGCCCCGCGATGGTGCCCTGGACCAGGGCCACAGTGCCTGCGCTGAGGAGGACCCCGGGCCCCAGGGTGGCCGCGAAGGGGATGGCCGCAAAGCCGTCCAGCACGCTCTTGATGGCCAGCAGATGGTAGTCGCCGATGAGCCCATCCTGGATGCTGCCCAGGATGGTCATGGGCCCGACACAGAAGAGCAGGCTGGTGGTGACGAAGGCCCGGGTGACGCTCCAGCCGGCCACCTTCCCCTGGCCCAAGCGATGGCCCCACCGCTCCTCCACCAGGCGTCCTAGCCGGTTCAAGGCCTCCTCGATCCCCAACAGCTCGCCCAGGATCGCGCCCAGCAGCACGCTGAACATGGGCAGCAGGATGTTCTGGGTCTCCAGGGCCATGGTGATGCCGATGACGATGACCAGGACGCTGAGTCCGTGCATCCCCGTCTCCTGGACCCGCTTGGGCAGCCGATGGCCCAGGAGGAGACCCAGGGTGCCGCCCAACAGGACGGCGATCACGTTGATGAGGGTTCCGGTCATGGGGGTGTTGATGCTCGGGTGGATCTCGGGTGGATTGGACGATGGATCTCGATGGACAGCCACGGCCCGTCCGGGTACAGGCTGTCAGGGGGCGTCAGGCCCCGCCCTCTGGCCGGGCCGTCCCGTCGGTTTCCCGGAGACGGGGCCTATCCCGGAGCGTCGGCCGGGGCCTTTCCTGCCTGCACGAACCGCCGCACCGCGGCGGCCCGTCGGGCCTGGGGCAGGCGACAGAAGGTCTCCCCGACCAGGATGGCATGGCAGCCCATGGCGGCCATGCGGCGCACATCGGCCTCGTCTCGGATGCCGCTTTCCCCCACCAGGATCACGTCCGGAGGCAGCGCGGACCGTACCCGGGCCGTGGTCTCCAGGTCCACCTGGAAGGTGCGCAGGTCCCGGTTGTTGACCCCGATGAGCCGGGCCCCTGCGGCCCGGGCACGGCGGGCCTCCTCTGGGGTGTGGACCTCCACCAGGGCCTCCATGCCCAGCTCCTGGGTCCGCTCCAGAAGCCTTCCCAGCTCCCGGTCGCCCAGGATGGCCGCGATGAGGAGCACTGCGTCCGCGCCGGCCATGCGGGCCTCGTAGATCTGGTACTCGTGGAAGAGGAAGTCCTTGCGCAGGATCGGCACCTCCAGCCCCCGTTTTCGTAGCCGTTCCCGGATCCCGGTCAGGTACTCCAGCTTCCCCTGGAAGAAGCGCTCATCGGTCAGGCAGGAGATGGCTGCCGCCCCGTTTTCGGCATAGGTCTCCGCGATGAGGGAAGGGTTCCAGTCCCGGGCGATGAGGCCCTTGGAGGGGCTGGCCCGTTTCACCTCGGCGATCAGGCTGACGCCGGGCTCCCGGGTCAGGGCCTGGGCCAGGCTTCGGGCCGGTGGGGTCACATGGGCCAGGGCCTTCACGTCTTCCAGGGGCATCCGGGCCATGCGCTTGGGCAGCTCCTGGCGCTTCCACTGCATGATGTAGTCCAGGAGCTTGCCCCGGCGGCGGGCCAGCTCCATCTGGGAAGGGCGGGAGGGCTTTCCGGGCCCGGGGCGGGAGCGCGAGGAGGGGGCCATGGGAAGCTCAGGGGGCGAAGCGGCGGGTCTTGGCCACGAAGCGTTCCAGCACGTCCAGGGCCGCGCCGCTGTCGATGCTCTCCGCGGCCTCCTGGAGACCGGCCTCCCAGTCGCCGCATTCGGTGCTCAACGCCGCGGCCGCGTTGAGGAGCACCACGTCCCGTTTGGGGCCTCGGATCGCGCCGCTGAGGATGCCCCGGAGGATGGCCGCGTTGGTGGCCGCGTCGCCGCCCCGGAGCTCTTCCAGAGAGGCCCGGGGCAGGCCCAGCTCCTCGGCCCGAAGCTCGAAGGTGGTGACCTGGCCGTCCCGCAGGTGGCTGACTCGGTTGGGCCCTGTGGTGGTGAGCTCGTCCACGCCCCGGCCGTCCTGGGTGCGGCCGTGGACCACGAACGCGGCCCGGACACCCATCCGGGCCAGCACATGGGCCAGGGGTTCGGTCCACTGGGGCCCTGGCACACCGATGACCTGGTGGGTGGCATGGGCCGGGTTGGTCAGGGGGCCCAACAGGTTGAAGATCGTCCGGGTGGCCAGCTCGCGTCGAGGGCCGATGGCGTGGCGCATGGCTGGATGGTAGCGGGGGGCGAAGAGGAAGCCGATGCCCACCTCCTGGATGCATTCGGCCACCTGCTCTGGCTCCAGGGCCAGGTTCACGCCCAGGGCCTCCAGCACGTCCGCGCTGCCGCATTGGCTGGAGGCAGAGCGGTTGCCGTGCTTGGCCACCTTGATCCCCCGGCCGGCCACCACGAAGGCCACGGTGGTGCTGATGTTGAAGGTGCCGGTCCGGTCGCCTCCTGTGCCGCAGGTGTCCACCAATCTCGGGTCCTCCATGTCCACCTGCACCGGCACCGCGCTGCGCCTCATGGCCCGGGCGCAGCCGGTGATCTCCTCCACGGTCTCACCTTTCAGGCGCAGGGCGGCCAGGAAGGCCCCGATCTGGGCATCCGTGGCCTCGCCTCGCATGATCTGGCTCATGGCCGCGTCGGCCTGGTCCACGGTCAGATCCTGGCCTGCCAGCAGGATCTCCAGGGCCTCGTGGATCGGTGTGGGCTCGCTCATGGTCGTCACTCTCCGGGAATGGATGGGCCCTGGACGCGGGCTGGGACCTCATCCCTGTGTGCCATCATGGGCTCCGTGGCCGGGTCCCTGGGAGGGACCATACCCCATCCGGGCCACCAGGGTGGCCAGGTCTGGGACCTCCAGGTGGGGGATGGCCTGGGCCGGCGGTGTGGCGCCACCGGACCGGCCCTGCCGTCGGTTGACCCATACGGTGGTGAAGCCCATCTCTCGGGCCGGGCGGATGTCGTGGTGCAGGCTCTGGGCCACGTGGAGGACCCGCTCCACGGGCAGGCCGCTCCGTTCCAGGATCGCGCGGAAATGGGCTGGATGGGGCTTGTAGTGGCCCACCTGCTCTGCGGTGATCACCCAGTCGAAGGAGACGCCCAACTGGGCCTGGGAGAAGGCGAAGAGATCGTCGTCCACGTTGGAGAGGATGGCCAGCCTGTGGTGGGGCCTCAGGGCCCGAAGGGCCTCTGGGACGTCCGGGAAGGCCGGCCAGCGCTGCAGGGAGTCTCGCAGGGCCAGAAGCTCCTCCATGGCCAGGGGAAGGCCCAGCTCCTGGCCCATGCCGGCCAGGGTGAGGATCAGGACCTCCTTGTAGAGGAGGGGCCGACTGGCCCTGGGGCTCAGCTCCAGCTCGGCCCGGGTCTCCTGGCGGGCAAAGGCCGCCAACACCGCCTCGTCCTCCGCGGCCATGCCATGGCGAGCCAGGAGCGGGCGCACGGCCTCCAGGATCCCCGTCTCCCAGTCGATCAGGGTGCCGTAGCAGTCGAAGGTCAACAGTTCGAATCGGCTCCAGTCCATCGGCTCGCCCAGGGCTTTGGGAGCAGAGAGACTCGGGTCCGGCAGGGCTCTGGGCCTTCGGCGAAGACAGCGACAGGGCCTCTCTTGACTTTTCGGCCGAACCTGTGTTTGATAGGGGGCAATCCCGGGAGGGCCCGGAGCGCCGGTCCCGTGTACCCTCGTGCACACCTGTCGGCCGGTGTCTCGATCCTACCGCATATCCCCCTGTGGTGCAACTCCTCTGCCCCCGGGTTTCAGGTGGTGTCCTGGCCCCGGCGCATCTCTGTGTCTGTCATGCGTCGGGAGCTGCACGTCTGTGTTCCACCGAGTGTGTTCCACCGAGGAGGAGGCTCATGCCCGGAGTGGCTTCCCTGGCCGACATCCAGGCCATCGAATCCGTCCCGCTGGCCCAGCGGGACCTGCCCCGCTCCACCTATGAGGTGATCGCCCGGCAGGCGGCCCAGCGTCCCGAGAGCCTGGCCCTTCTCTTCTTCCTCCAGGCCTCGGCCTATCGGAATCCGGTCACCTTCACCTATCGGGAGATGTTGGCCCGGATCCACCAGACGGCCAACATGTTCCACGACCTGGGCATCGGCCCCACGGACGTGGTGAGCTACGTGTTGCCCAACCTGCCGGAGACCTACTTCACCTTTCTGGGCGGAGAGGCCGCGGGGATCGTCGGGCCGGTGAACCCTCTGCTGGAGCCGGAGACCATCGGGGAGATCCTCCGGGCCAGCGAGACCCGGGTGCTGGTCACCCTGGCGCCCTTCCCCCGGACGGATGTGTGGGAGAAGGTGGCCTCCATCGTGGACTCGGTGCCCTCTCTCCACACCATCCTCCAGGTGGATCTCGCGGACTACCTGGGCGGGCTGAAGAAGCTGGTGGTGCACTTCATGCGCCGGGGCCAGGGGCGGGAACGGCTGCGGGCCCGGGTGTTGGACTTCAACCGGACCCGGGCCCGGTACCCCGCGGACCGCCTGGTCAGCGGGCGGGAGATCCGGCCCGAGGAGATCGCCTCCTACTTCCACACCGGCGGCACCACGGGCACGCCCAAGCTGGCCATGCACACCCACCGGAACGAGGTCTTCGACAGTTGGGCCACCTCCACCGCCATCGGCGCGGGCCCGGAGGACCGCAACTTCCTGGGGCTGCCCCTCTTCCACAACTATGGGGCCATCGCGGTGGGCCTGGGCTCCTGGCAGTTCGGCGGCAGCCTGGTGATGGCCACGCCCCAGGGCTTTCGAGGCGAGGGGGTGGTGGAGAACCTGTGGGCCATCCTGGCCCACTACGGCTGCACCCTGTTCAGCGGGGTGCCCACCCTGTTCAAGGCCCTGCTCCATGTGCCTGTGCCCCCGGGGACCGACCTGAGCCGCCTGCGGGGAGCTACCTGTGGCGCCGCGCCCCTCCCCGTGGAGATCGCCCGCCAGTTCCAGGAGAAGACCGGGGTCCGCATCGTGGAGGGCTACGGCCTCACCGAGGGCACTTCGGTCTCCTCGGTGAACCCCATCGAGGGGGAGATCCGGGTGGGCTCCATCGGCCTCCGCCTGCCCTACCAGGAGATGGCCATTGCCCAGGTGGAGGGGGAGCGGATCGTCCGTTTCTGTGGGCCCGGCGAGACGGGCACGGTGGTCCTCCGGGGGGAGAACGTCTTTCCCGGCTACCGGGACGAGTTCTACAACCAAGGGGTCTTCCTGGACGCGGGGGACGAGGGTGGGGCCTGGCTGAACACCGGGGACCTGGGCTACCAGGACGAGGACGGCTATTTCTGGCTCACCGGTCGACAGAAGGAGCTCATCATCCGGGGGGGACACAACATCGACCCCAAGCAGATCGAGGAACCCATGCACCGCCACCCCGCGGTGGCCCTGGCCGCGGCTGTGGGGCGGCCGGATCCCCGGGTAGGGGAGGTGCCTGTGGTCTACGTGGAGCTCCAGCCCGGAGCCTCGGCCACCGTGGAGGAGCTGCTGGCCTTTGCCCAGGAACAGATCGGCGAGCGGGCCGCGGTCCCCAAGCGGGTCTACATCGTGGATGCCCTCCCGCTGACCGCGGTGGGCAAGGTCTACAAGCCCGAGCTGATCCGCCGCCAGGTGGAGGAGGTCTTCGCCGAAGAGCTGACCCGGGTTCCCGGGGTGGCCAACCATCGGCTCCAGGTGGAGCCGGACAAGCGGCTGGGGATGGTGGCTCGAGTCCAGGTGACGCCCGGGCCGAACGCGGACCCGGCCGCGGTGGAGCAGGGGTGTCGGGAGGCCCTGGGCAGCTACACGGTCCACTTCGAGCTCACCGTGGGATAGCCTGTCCTGGGGCGGGTGGGTCTCGCACCTGGGGAGGTCTGCCCACTTGGCCCGTTGGGGGGAGGCGCCATCTGTCCTTGTCCCCGGGCCCTCCTCGGAGACCCTCCGGGGGTGTGCCCGGCCGGCGGAGATAGGCTCTGGATTGCCCGCCCGGTGGAGGCGAGATCCGCGGTTTTCGTGCTGGGCGGAGGAGACCATCGACCTTGCGCAGGGGAGCCGTCCGACTTTCCTCGCCAGCTTGTCATCCCATCCAGAGCCGTGTATACTAGGGCCAAAGACGTGGTTGATCCCAGGGCTCTGTCACGCCACCCCCTTCCCCCGTCGTCAGGCGACACACGAGCCGCCCACTCACCGTCTTCCCATCCGAATGTCCTGAGCCCTGGGCGGTGGCGGCTGAACTACGCGAGAATGAACACGTGAAAACGGAGTTGCCTACATGAGCCAATCCGAGAGCACGCTGACCTCTGCCTCGGCCCCCCTGGCCACCCGGCCGCGGCGCAATCTGTTCAAGGAGGTGTCGGCTGCGATCGAGGGCTATCTCTATCTGTCTCCTACCCTCATCGGCCTCATCCTCTTCGTCTTCTGGCCCATCGTGGCCTCCTTCACCCTCAGCCTGCAGCGCATCTCGCCCTTTGGCAACCGCACCCGTTTCGTCGGGCTGGAGAACTACATCCGGACCCTGACCAGCCCAGACTACTGGGAGACGGTTCGGGTGACCCTGCTCTTTGTCCTGGGCACGGTGCCCACCGGCCTCATCCTGGCCGTGGCCCTGGCCATCGCCCTGGCCTACCCCCTGGGGCGGATCGATCCCCTCTATCGGACCCTGATCTTCGTCCCGGTGGTGATCAGCAGCGCGGTGACCGGCGTGCTCTTCAAATGGCTCTTCCACCCGGTGGTGGGCTACATCAACTACTGGATGCTCCAGCTCGGTCTCATCGAATCCATGCAGGAGGGCCCCAACTGGTTCGCAGACCGGACCTGGGCCCTGGTGGCGGTGATCGTGGCCACCACCTGGCGACAGCTGGGCTTCAACGTCATCGTGGCCCTGGCCGGCGTCCAGAACATCGATGAGTCGTACTACGACGCGGCCAAGGTGGACGGGGCCAATGCCTGGCAGCGGATCCGCCACATCACCTTGCCCCTGCTCTCGCCGACCCTCTTCTTCCTGCTCATCATCAACATCATCTACAGCTTCCAGGCCTTCGGCGAGATCGACGTCCTGACCCAGGGCGGCCCCGGCCGATCCACCACCACCATGGTGTACGCCATCTACCGCATCGCGTTCGTGGATGCCCGAGACCGAGGGCTGGCCTCCTCCCAGGCCTACCTGCTGGCCCTGATGGTGATGCTCATGTCGTACATCCAGTTCGTCACCGTCAGCCGACGGGTCCACTACCAGTGAGCACAGGGATCCCCATGACCGCGCCCGCGTCGACCATGGCTCCACCCAAACGGCCGCGTTTCCTCCGTGTGGACACCACCGGCTTGGTGATGCATCTCTTCCTGCTGGCGGTGGGCCTGGTGATCTCCACCCCCATCTTCATCGCCTTCTTCACCAGCTTCAAGGAGCCGGCCAAGATCATCGCCTTCCCTCCCCACCTGTTGCCCCAGGTGTGGACCGCGGAGAACTACTTCGTGGCCTGGGAGAAGACCCAGTTCGACCGCTACCTGCTCAACAGCGCGGTCCAGTCCGGGGTGATCATGGTGGGGCAGGTGCTCTTCAGCGTTCTGGCGGCCTTTGCCTTCTCCATCCTCCGCTTCCCGGGGCGGGATGGGCTCTTCTACCTGGTGATCGGCAGCCTGATGGTGCCCTTCGAGCTGGTCTTCATCCCCAACTTCGTCTTCATCTCCCGGATCGGGTGGGCCAACACCTACCAGGGCCTGACCGTGCCCTTCCTGGCCAGCGCGTTCGGCGTCTTCATGTTGCGCCAGTTCTTCCTCACCGTTCCCAAGGACTTCTACGACGCTGCGTTGATCGACGGGGCCGGCAACTGGCGTTACCTCTGGCAGATCCTGGTGCCCCTGAGCAAGGGCTCTATCGGCGCCTTCGCCATCTTCGCCTTCCTCAGCGCCTGGAACCAGTACCTGTGGCCCCTGGTCATCACCAACAGCGACGAGATGCGGACCCTCCAGATCGGCATCCGTTTCTTCATGAACACCCTGGAGCGGGGCGCGGACTGGGGGCCCATCATGGCCGGCACCATGATCGCCATGGGCCCCACCCTGATCATCTTCCTGGTGGCCCAGAAGCAGCTCGTCCAGGGCATCGCGATGACCGGGCTGAAGGGATAGGGCAACGGATGGTGGGGGAGTGGCATGCACCGTACACGCCCCGATCGCATGGGCTTTCCATCTCCGCGGCCCGCTGGCCGATGGCCCCGAGGCCATGTGCCGAGGCGCGGGGCATCCTGGCTGCCCTCCTCCTCCATCCATCCCAGGGCTCTTCTCCATCCATAGGGTTCTGCAGGGTTCTGTGCTTTCAACTCGGTCGTTGAGCTTCGTCTCACCATCTACCCATCTCCAAAGGAGGTACACTCCCATGACACGAACGTTCAAACTCCTCACCGTCCTGGTCCTGTTGGCCATGGTGCTGGCGGCCTGCCCGGCCCAGCAGCCCGCGGCGCCCGCCCAGCAGGCTCCTGCGGAGGAGGCCGCCCCCGCGGAGGAGGCCGCACCGGCCGAGGAAGCGGCCCCGGCCGAAGAGGCCCCGGCCGAGAAGATCACCCTGGAGTTCTGGCACTCCATGGGCGGCAACCTGGGTGAGCTGGTGGACGCCCTGGTGGCCCGCTTCAACGAGAGCCAGGACCGGATCGTGGTCAACGCCACCTACCAGGGCAGCTACGACGACGCCTTCAACAAGCTCCAGGCGGCCATGGAGACCGGGGGGCTGCCCCACATCACCCAGAACTTCGACATCGCGTTCCAGGCCATGGTGGACACCGGCGTGGTCCTCCCGGCCTGGAAGATGATCGAGAAGTACCAGGACTTCGATCCCAACGACCTGGTGCCCGCGGTCCGAGAGTACTACTCGGACGAGAACGGCCTGGTGGCCCTGGCCTTCAACAGCTCCACCCCCATCCTCTACTACAACGTGGAGATGTTCGAGCAGGCCGGGGTGGAGCCCATCTACGACAGCCTGAGCTTCAGCGAGTTCAAGGCCCTGTGCGACAAGCTCCTGGAGGCGGAGGTCGCGCCCTACTGCTTCACCTTCGGCCAGGTGGGCTGGTACTTCGAGCAGATCCTGGCCAACAGCGGCGGCCTCTACTTCAACAACAACAACGGCCGCACGGGCCGGGCCACCGCGGTGGAGTTCAACAGCGGCCAGGGCGTGGAGGTCTTCACCTTCCTCACCAGCCTGATCCAGGAGGGCTATGCCCCCAACCTGGGCAGCACCTGGACGGAGACGGACAGCACCTTCCAGACCCGCCAGGCAGCCATCGAGATCGACTCCACCTCCGACGTCTCCATCATCGAGAAGTCCGAGTTCGAGGTGGGCACCGCGTTCATCCCCCACTCGGACAGCAGCGACCGCAACGGCGTGATCATCGGCGGCGCAGCCCTCTGGCTTGTGGATTCCGGCGACGAGGAGATCAACCGGGCCTCCTGGGAGTTCATGAAGTTCATGGCCGCTCCCGAGCAGCAGATCTTCTGGCACACGGGCTCTGGCTACTTCCCGGTCAACCTGAAGGCCCACGAGGACCCGCGGCTCCAGGAGTTCTGGGATGAGAACCCGAACTTCCGCACGGCCATCGACCAGCTGGTGACCACCAAGACCACCCTGGACGATGGCTCCCTCAACTACGCGGTGCTGGGCGGCCGAGCCGGCCCCTTCCCGGCCATCCGACGGCTGATCGTGGAGGCCTACAGCCGGGTGCTGAACGATGGCCTGACCCCGCAGGAGGCCCTGGACGAGGCCGCGGAGAAGGCCAACCAGCTCCTGGAGGAGTACAACGCGTTCTTCGAGTAGGCTGAGCGTTCTGCCGAGCAGGCTGAACGGCTGTGCTGCCCTTCTGGACCTGTGAGGGGCGTCGGGGCAGCACAGCCCTGCCCGGTGAACCGACCGAGGAAACGGGTAAGGAGTAAGGGGGCATTCCGGCTTCGGAACCTGCACCCATTACTCCTTACTCTTTCCTCCCATCCCATCCTTCCCTTCGTGTGCACCTTTCGTGGCTCGTCCCTCCGGGCTTGCGCTCGGACCATCCTCCCCCACTCCACGGACAGCTCCATGCATGGATTCCACGGCACATCCGTCGTCTGGCTCCTGGCCCTGTTGTTGACCGCCTGTCAGGCCACCTCGCCCTTCGCCCCGGCTGAAGGGAGCGGCACGTGGACACCGGTGCCGGCCCTGTCCACAGAGCAGACGCTGGCCGTGCCCCCACACTTCGACGTGGAGGGACATCGGGGGGCGCGAGGCCTCAAGCCCGAGAACACCCTGCCGGCCTTCGAGACCGCGTTGGACCTAGGGGTCACCACCCTGGAGCTGGACCTCCACCTGACCGCGGACGATGTGTTGGTCATCTGGCACGACCCCGCCATCAAGCCCAGCAAGTGCCGGCTGGACCCCCTGCCCGGGGGCCCCACGGCCCCGGATCCAGACGACCCGACCGTGCCGCCCCAGGACCTGTGGATCCGCCACCTGACCTACGCCCAGGTGCGCCAGTACCGCTGTGACCGGAACCCCGATCCCGAACGCTTTCCCCTGCAGGATCCAGGGCCCACGGAGCTGGCCGGGGACGACTATCGGATCCCCCGCCTGGAGGATCTGTTCGACTTCGTGGCGCGCTACGCGGCTGCAGCCGACAAGCCCCGGGCCCGGCGGGAGAACGCGGCCCGGGTCCAGTTCGACATGGAGACCAAGCGGCGCCCCGACCTGCCGGAGACCATCGGCGACGGCTTCGACGGCCAGAACCCCGGCCTGTTCGAGCAGCTCCTGGTCCAGCTCATCCAGGAGCGGGGCCTGGTGGAGCGGGCCATCGTCCAGAGCTTCGACCACCGTTCCCTGTGGGCCATCCGTCGGCTGAACCCTGCCATCCGCCTCTCGGCCCTGGCCCGGGCTCCCATGGCGGTGAAACCCCTGGCCGCCCAGGGAGCGGCCATCTACTCGCCCCGGGGCGACTTCCTCACCCCGGCCGTGGTCCAGGAGGCCCATGCCCAGGGGCTCCTGGTCATCCCCTGGACCGTCAACGAACCCCAGGAGATGCGCCGCTACATCGAGTGGGGGGTCGATGGCCTCATCTCGGACCGCCCGGACCTGGTATTGAACCTGATCCGCTCCGAACCATGAGAACCGTACAGCCCTTGTTGCTCTTCATCCTGGCCCTCTTCCTGGCCGCCTGCGGCCTGGTGGGCGTTCAGACCCCCTCCGAACTCCAGCCCGCTCCGACCCCCATCCCCTGGGATCGCCCCCGGGTGGAGATCTTCCAGGAAGGTTTCCTGGGCCCCATCGGCCTGGCCAAGCTGCCGGACGGCAGCCTGTTGGTGGCCGAGGAGGGGACCGGCCAACGGGACGACAGCGGCGGCGTCAGCCTCATCCGCCCGGACGGCCGGGCCGGGCGGCTCATCAGTGGCTTTCCCAGCACCCGGGATGCCGGCGACCTGGCCGGGGTGCCCTTGGTCAGCCTCGCGCCGGATCGCAGCCGCATCTACGTGGGCAACTTCGGCGCCGGCCACCTTTGGGTCCTTCCCCTGACCCCGGAACAGCAGCGAAACGGCTTGGCCCTTCCCGATACCCCCCTCACCCCGGAGGATCTGGACGTGGCCATGCGGCCGTGGAACTACGTCCAGCTCACCAATCCCTTCGACATGACCTACGACCCCACCGGGGTGCCCGTGGTCGCGGACGCGAGCGAAAACGGGGTGGCCAAGGAGACGCCGGACGGCCGCACGGTCTTCATCCACCGTTTCGCAGACCTGCCCAACCCGGAGAAGCCCTGGGACACCATCGAGGCCGTGCCCACAGGCATCGTCCGCTGGGACAAGCCCGATGGCACCTTCGAGTACGTGGTGACCCTGACCGGCGGCTGCCCCTATCCCGAAGGCGGCGGACAGGTGGTGGCCATCGACGAGGAGCGGAACCAACGGACCCTGGTGGATGGCCTGAACATGCCCATCGACGTGACCTGGTCTCCGGGGGGGCTGTTGGTCCTGGAGTTCGCCCGCTTCACCCCGGATGCCAGCTGTTTCGACGGCTCGGGCTACCGCCCAAAGACCGGCCGCCTCAGCCGTCTGCTGCCGGATGGCACCCTGGAGCCCGTGCTCACGGAGCTGAACTTCCCCGGCGCCATGCTGTGGGACTGGGAGACGGACACCCTCTACATCAGCGAGGTCTTCCACGGTCGCATCCTGCGGGTCACCTTCGGCAATGGCCCGACCTCGGACCGCTGGCCGCCTCCGGGCTCCTCGGTCCCGCCAACGCCCGTCTCCCCCCGTCCGGTGGAGGACCTGGACGCCGCGCTCCAGGAGGTGGTGGCCCGGCTCGGGCTGCGTCCCTTTCCCGGCCGGGACCGCCGAGAGCCGGAGAGCCCCCTGACCGAGCTGGGGCGCGATCTCTTCTTCGACCCCATCCTCTCCGGCGACCGCAACATATCCTGTGCCACCTGCCACAACCCGGCCTTTGCCATGGCCGACGGCCGGGTCCTGTCCATCGGCAGCGGCGGGGTGGGCCTGGGGCCGGGGCGCCGCTTCGCGGAGCGTCTGCGCCTGGGGCCAGAGGCCAGCCCGGTGCGTCGGCTCACCGCGGTGGTGGACGAGAACGGCGATGCCTGGGTGGGCAACCCCTTCCTGGGCCAGTTCATCCCCCGCAACTCCCAGACCGTCCTGAACGCCGCGCTCCTCTCGGCCCTGTTCTGGGACGGCCGGGTGGAGCAGCAGGAGCCCGGCGGCCCGGTCCGCACCCTGGAGGCCGAGGTGAACCGCATGGGCCTCACAGACCCTCTGACGGCCCAGGCCCTCTTCCCCATCGTCAGCACCCACGAGATGGCCGGGGCCACCTTCGGCGAACTGGCCCCCCAGACCATTCGCCGGGCCCTGGTGGAACGGCTCAACGGCATCCCTGCCTACCGGGAGGCCTTCGCAGAGGTCTTCGGGGACCGGGAGAACCCCATCACCTTGGAGCGGATGGCCGAGGCCCTGGCCGCGTTCCAGCGCACCCTGATCTTCACCGATGCTCCCTGGGACCGCTACCTGGCCGGCGATCGGGACGCGCTGACCGAGCAGCAGAAGCGGGGCGCGCTCCTCTTCTTCGGCGAGCTGAAGCCCCAGGTCAACTGCGCGGCCTGTCACAGCGGAGACCTGTTCACCGACGAGCAGTTCTACAACCTGCTGGTGCCCCAGCTCGGGCCCGGAAAGGGGCATGGCTACACCGGACGGGAGGACTGGGGCCGGGCCGGGGTCACCTTCCAGTGGCGCGACCGCTATCGCTTTCGAACTCCTAGCCTGCGCAACGTGGCCCTGACCCCTCCCTACATGCACGACGGCGCCTTCGCCACCCTGGAGGCCGCAATCCGCCACCACGCAGCCATCTGGGACAGCGCGGCCACCTACGATCCCAGCGACAACGGCATCCCGCCCTTCCTCTACAGCAGCCTGCGCCCCTTCGAGCCCGAGAAGCAGGGGGACACCGTGGATCCCCGGCTGGCCCAGGGCCTGCCCCTGGACGACCAGGATGTGGCCGATCTGGTGGCCTTTCTCCACGCCCTGACGGATCCCAGAGCCCAGGATCTCTCGGACCTCATCCCCCAGGAGCTGCCCAGCGGCCTTCCCGTGGAGCGGCTGGAGGACGTGCAGGGGGCGGACCCCTCGGAGGCCCCCTCCCCGGATCGCCCGGCCACCCAGCCACCACCTTCCCCGGCTCCCCCACCGCCCACCCCGCGAGCGCCGGCGGCCGATCTCCCCTCTCCCATGTCCGGCGACATCCGCTTCACAGACGTGGCCGCGGAGGTGGGCCTGGCCTTCCGACACGGGGCCTTCCTCCAGGAGATCTACGCCGATCCCGTGGCCGCGATGGGGGGCGGCCTCTGTTGGCTGGACTACGACCGGGACGGCTGGCTGGACCTCTACCTGGTGAACTCCTATGCCGAGGACGAGGCCACTCTCTGGGAGGCCCGGGGAGGGCTTCCCCGCAACCGGCTCTTCCGCAACCTGGGCGGTCGGTTCGTGGACGTGAGCCAGGCCACAGGCACGGATCTCGCCCTCCGGGGCAACGGCTGCCTGGCCGCGGACCTGGACAACGACGGCTGGACCGATCTCTTCATCACCGCAGACGGGCCCGATGTGCTCCTCTGGAACAACGGCGACGGCACCTTCACCGAAGGGGCCGCGGCGGCCGGGGTGGCTGCCCCGGAGTGGAACACCGCGGCCGCGGCCGGCGACCTGAACGGGGATGGCTGGCCAGACCTCTTCGTGGCCGCCTACATCGATCTGGACAGGCGGGTGCCCAAGCCGGTGGGCGCGTTCCCCCAGGACTACTACGGCCTGCCGGATCGCCTCTATCTGAACCAGGGGCCGGGCCCGGATGGCCGGGTCACCTTCCGGGAGGTCACCCAGGAGGTGGGCCTGGTGCGGGAGGAGCGAGGCCTGGGGGCCCTCTTCGCGGACTTCGACCAGGACGGTGACCTGGACCTCTACGTGGCCAACGACGGTCAACCCAATCGCCTCTACGTCAACGAGCCCTGGCCCGGCGGCCCCTCTGCAGACCCGGAGGGGATCGGCTTCCGCTTCGTGGAGGTGACGGAACAGGCCCAGGTGGGCGATGCCGGCAGCGGCATGGGGGTGGCCGGCGGAGACTACAACGGCGACGGCTGGACAGATCTCCTCATCACCAACTGGGAACGGGAGCTGAACGCCCTCTATCGAAACCGGATGCCCGAGGAGGGGATCCTCACCTTCCAGTACGCGACCTTCCGCATCGGCATCGCGGGCCTGGGCAACGGGGTCACCGGATGGGGCGTCCACATGGCGGACTTCGACCAGGACACGGACACGGACATCCTCATCGTCAACGGCCGGGTCCCGGTGACCAACCTGGAGACCGATCCGGAACGGGTCCGCTACTTCCGCAATCGGACGGTGAACCTGAACGGGAGCCCACAGCGGCCCAATCTCTTCTTCGACTGGACGGAACAGGTGGGCCTGGCCCAGGTGGGGCCGCTGTTGGGTCGGGGCAGTGCTCTCGCGGACTTCGACAACGACGGCGATCTGGACGTGGCCATCAACCAGATCGCGGGGCCGGCTGTGCTCCTGCGCAACCAGGGCGATCCCGGCCACTGGCTCCAGGTGCAGCCCGAGCCGCCTGTGCCCGGCACGGTGGCCCTGGTGGAGCTCCCCGACGGCCGCACGCTGCGCCGGGAACTCTACGTGGGGAGCAGCTACCTGGCCACCGAGGACCCCCGTCTCCACTTCGGCCTGGGGCCCTTCACCCAGGTGGCCCGGGTCCAGGTCCGTTGGCCGGATGGCACGGTGGTGGAGTGGCAGGACGTGGCCGGCAACAGGGTGTTGGTAGCCCGCCGCTGATCCCCTGTGCTCGGAGCCTTCTTCTCGGGGCTCGGGCCGACAGGGCCTGCCCTCAACCGGTTGCCGGCAGGAGCGCTTCGGTGAACCGTCCCTCCTCCATCAACACCACCTCCCTTCCGTCGGCCAGGGTGGCGGTCACCCGGAGGGTAGGGGTGCCGAACATGACGTCCTGGTGCATGGGGGATGTG
>JALSIX010000076.1 GCA_026989655.1 Caldilineaceae bacterium | reverse complement strand
CTACGAGCGGCCCCACCAGCTCTCGGAGGGTGTGCTGGAGGTCTGGATCAACGGCGTGCGGGTGCTCCGCAACGGAGACCACACCGGCGCCACCCCGGGCAAGGTGGTGACCCGCTAGCTCGCTGGAAAGGGGCGGCAACCGTACCGAATCCCCCAACAATCCCCAACAAATTGTCGCACCTGACCATCCGGACCCTGAAAGGAGCCGGGAAGATGTCCGCTACGACCCCGTCGCCCCGCCGCTGCTTCCTCTTCATGCCCGGCGACAGCCCTCGCAAGCTGGAGAAGGCCACCACCCTGGACGTGGACGCCGTGATCGCGGACCTGGAGGACGGCGTCGCGCAGGAGCGCAAGCAGGTGGCCCGGGAGACCGTGGTCCAGGCCTTTCAGAGCCTGGACTTCGGCTACCGGGAGCGGTGGATCCGCCTCAACCCCGCGGACAGCCCCCTCTTCCTGGACGACCTGGTGGCCACCTTCGCGGCCCGCCCCCAGGGCTACGTGTTGCCCAAAGTGGAGTCCCCCCGGCAGGTGCTCCGGCTGAGCCACATGCTCCAGGTGTTGGAGCACGCCCGCGGATGGCCCGCGGGCCACATCCAGATCCTGGCCCTGCTGGAGACGGGCCAGGGAATCCTCCGGGCTCCGGAGATCGCCAAGGCCGACCCCCGGCTGGTGGGCCTGATGTTCGGCGCGGAGGACCTGGCCGGGGATCTGGGGGCCCGACGCACCCGGGAAGGCTGGGAGATCTTCCACGCCCGCAGCCACGTGGCCCTGGTCGCCCGGGCCCACGAACTGCTGGCCATCGACACGGTCTTCGTGGACCTGGAGGACCTGGAGGGCCTGGCCGCGGAGGCCCAAAGGGCCCGGAACCTGGGCTACACCGGGAAGATGGCCATCCACCCCCGTCAGGTCCCGGTGATCCAGGCGACCTTCTCCCCCACCGAGGAGGAGATCCAGGCGGCCCGTCGGCTGGTGGAGGCGTTTCAGGCCCACCAGAACGCGGGCACAGGCGCCTTCGTCCTGGACGGCCGGATGGTGGACATGCCCATGGTGCGGGCAGCCCAGAAGCTCCTGGCCCTGGCCGAACAGATTGCGGGCCGTTCCACCCCCTGAGCCCCCGCTCCCCGCAAAGGGGCTGTTGGGGGCCGCGGGCTCCTGCACGACGACTGGGCCACGTTTCCCCCACGCGGCCCGTCCCCATCGGGCCATTTCCGTGGCGCCCGCCCGATGGCTAGACGAAACGAAATGGCCGTGGATTTCGTGCCTCTTCGCGGGCTATGCTAAGATAATCGGCACGCCGTACAGCGGCGGATCCCCCGGTCGTCTGGCCGCGTTCGCCCCCTGGAGCCCGGTGGGCTCTCCATCCAGTCGGCACGCTCGGCTGGGTGGGGCGCGGCCCCAGGTCACCGCCGAGGCCGGATTCCTTGTGGAGGAAACAGAGCATGCAACGAATGGACTATCAGCCGCGCAACTCGTTTGGGACGAACCTGGCTCGGGCCCTGGAGAGCTCTGCGGCCGGTATTCTCAGCACCGTGGTCGTATTGGTCCTGCTGGTGTTGGCCCTCCTGCTCCCCCCGGTCAACCTCCTGGAGCGGATCCAGGGGCTGACCTATGCCCGCATCGACACCGGAGGGGCAACCCTGCAGGACCCCGACGGCACCCAGGTGATCTTTCCGCCTGAGGCCATCCGCGAGCCCTTCCGGGCCGCGTTGACCAGCATCCCCCGGCTGGAGTTCTTCGCCAAGGGCAGTGTGGAACGACGGTGGGAGGAGGCCGCGGCCGCCCTGCCCGATACCCTGATCCCCAAGAGCCCCGTCTACGTGCTGGACCTTCGAGGCCAGGCCCCGGCCGAGGTCATCCTACGCGTGCCCATCCCCAACGACAGCCAGCCCTACGCCATCCTGGACCTCTACAGCTGGAACGGCAGCCGCTGGGAGTACCTGCCCAGCACCGTCCTGGCCCAGGAGGACCGGGTGGAATCCCGGCTGATCGGCCGGGTTCCCGACAACTTCGTGCTGATGCACACGGGCCAGGGAGCTCCCCAGGTCCGCCTGAACCTGGGGATAGGCACCCAGATCCCGGCCGGCGCGGAGTCCGCGGTGACCGCCATCGCGGTGGGGGGGCTCTACCTCCGCGGGGACGGCGCCCTGGAGGGCCAACCCCCCGCGGTGCCCCCGGGCAGCTACGGCGTCATGCCCGTGCTGCGGAACTTCGGCCCCGACGGCGTGGTGCGCACGGACCTGATCAACAACATGCTCATCGACCCGGGCCTGATGGACAACCAGATCCGGGCGGTGACCGAGCTGTTGGTGAACAACAACTTCCCCGGCGTGGTCATCGACTATCGAGGGGTGGACGCGATCCCCAGCGCCCGGGCCGACTTCGTCCGCTTCATCGGGCTCCTGGCGGAACAGCTCCACGCGCCCGAGGTGAACAAGACCTTGGCCGTCCGGGTGGAGGCGCCCCGTCCCATCTCCGCGGAGCAATGGGACACCCTCGGCTACGACTGGCAGGGGCTGGGGCAGGTGGCGGACCTGGTCATCGTGCCCGCGCCTGTGGACCCTCGAGCCTACCAGGAGGGCGGTGAGTTCGACGCGCTGCTCACCTTCGCCACGGACAACATCGACCGTCGCAAGCTCCAGATCGAACTGCCCGGTCTCTCGGTGGAGCGGAGCGGCGCCTACCTGCTCCTGAAGGGATACCAGGAGGCCCTGGCCCCCCTCATCGCCCAGATCCAGGCCCAGGAGGAGGTGGCCGTCCCCGGGGAACCCCTGGAGCTCTCCCTGGAGAACCCCCGCCTGCTCGATCGGGTCACCCTCGACCCGGCCATCGGCATGTACACCTACAGCTACATCGACGATCAGGGCTTCGAGCGGGTGGTCTACATCGAGAACGCGGACAGCTTCGCGCACAAGCTGCGGCTGTTGGAGCGCTTCAACATCGCGGACGTGAGCGTCCGGGATGCGGAGAAGGGCGATATCGATCCTCGGCTGTGGGAGGTGGCCCGACAATGGCAGCAGGGCAGCCTGGCCCAGGGCGACACGGGCGCTTCCCTGGCCGTGGCCTACACCGTGTACGGCCCCGATGGCGCGGTGTTGGCCCAGGAGATGCGCCCCCTGGAGGCCCCGAACTTCGCGTTCGTGCCCCCTGCAGGCCAGGGCAACATCCAGGTGGAGGTCCGCCTGGCCGAGGACAACCGGCCGGTCTCCGATCCCCAGGCCCTGACCCTGCCCCTGGCCACGCCCACTCCGGTGGCCACCCCCACCCCGGTGCCCACCCCCACGCCGGCCTTCCCCTCCCTGCGCAGCGACCAGGTGGTGAACGTCCGGGAAGGCCCCAGCACCCAGTACAACCGCCTGGGCCAGATCGAGCCCGGCGTCACCTATCGGGTGACGGGCAAGAACCAGGACGGAGACTGGTGGCAGATCGACTTCAACGGCCAGCAGGGCTGGGTCTACGGCCCCCTGGTGGAGGCCGGTGGCAACCTGGCCACCGTGGCCGTCATCACCGACCTGCCGCCCCCGCCTGAACGGCAGGTGGTCGCGGGCGGGGCTCCCCCTCCGGCCGGGGGCGGGGAGTTCGGCTACGGCTTCCAGATCCAGCCCTGGGGCGGGGCCGACATCGGCTTCGCCATCAACGCCACCAAGCAGGCCGGCTTCAACTGGCTCAAGTTCCAGGTCCCCTGGAAGGATATCGAGGGCGGGGGCAAGGGCCAGTACGGCTGGGGCGGCCTGGATGCCGTGGTGGACCAGATCGACGCGTCGGGCATCAAGATCCTCCTCTCCATCGTGAAGGCGCCCAAGTGGGCTCGCCCCCCCAACACCGACCTCAGCGTGGAAGGCCCCCCGGCCAACAACCAGGACTTCGCGGACTTCCTGGGCGCGGTAGCGGCCCGCTACCGGGGCAAGATCGAGGCCATCGAGGTGTGGAACGAGCAGAACCTGTGGTACGAGTGGGGCGGTGAACCGCTGGACCCGGGTCGATACGTGGACATGCTCTGCCGGTCCTACGCGGCCATCAAGGCCGCCGCGCCCGAGATCTACGTGATCTCCGGGGCCCTCACCCCCACCGGGGTCAACGACGGCCAGACCGCCATCGACGACTTCATCTACCTCCAGCGGATGTACGACGCGGGGGCCAAGGACTGCTTCGACGGCCTGGGCGCCCATCCCAGCGGCTACAACAACCCGCCGGACGTCCGCTTCGGCTACCAGAACCCCGCGGAACCCAGCTTCAAGAACCATCCCTCCTTCTTCTTCCAGGACACCATGCTGCGCTACCGGGATGTCATGGTGAAGTACGGGGACGTGAACAAGCGCATCTGGCCCACGGAGTTCGGATGGGCCAGCGACCCGAACCCGGTGCCCGGCTACGAATACGCCCGAGATGTGACCCTGGAGGAACAGGCCCAGTACCTGGTCAAGGCCTTCCAGATGATGAAGGCCTGGGGATGGGTGGGCCCGGCCTTCGCCTGGAACCTGAACTTCGGCATCACCAACCCCGGCACCGAGCTGGCCCAGTTCGCCATCTGGGGCCGGCCGGCCTACGACGCGCTGCGGGACATGCCCAAGTGACACGGACAAGGCCCACCGCACGATCCGCGCCCCGGGGAAGCCCCCGGGCCCCATGCAAAGGGCCATGAAATGCAAGAGAGGCGACCGTCAGACGGTCGCCTCTCTCTGTGGTCGCTCCTCCGATCCCCGAGGAGACAGGACACTCACCTCCGCGGAAGGATCGAAGACGAAGGCATCTCACGGGGCCTCGCTGCTGCCAGCGATGACGAAGTAGATCACCTGACCCTCCACCTCGTCCTCGGCCACCTGGACCGTGACCCGATCGACCACGGCCAGGTTGTAGCCCAGGCTGTCCTCCACCTGGACGGTGTACTCACCGGGCTCCAAGGCCTCGAAGAGGATGCCCTGATCCGTGGTCAGCTCGCTGATGACCTCCCCGTTCGCGGCGATCAAGGCCACGCTGATACCGATCAGGTTGGCCTCGTCCATGTCCCGCAGGCCATCGCCGTTGGCATCCACGAAGGTATACACCTGGATCGCATGGGGCGGAACATCGGGGCTGGCCACCACCACAGGAATGGGAAGGGCCGCCCCCATCTCCGCCGGGGCCTCCTCGGTCACCTCTCCGGTCGGTGCCTCCTCCGCCGGCATGGCCGCCTCCCCGGGGACCTCCTCCGCCGGGACCTCGGCTTCCGCCTCCGCCGCAGCCGCCTCGGACGCAGCCGGGGCCTCCTCGGTCACCTCCCCGGTCGGTGCCTCCTCCGTCGGCATGGCCGCCTCCCCAGGGACCTCCTCCGCCGGGACCTCGGCTTCCGCCTCCGCCGCAGCCGCCTCGGACGCAGCCGGGGCCTCCTCGGTCACCTCCCCGGTCGGTGCCTCCTCCGTCGGCATGGCCGCCTCCCCGGGGACCTCCTCCGCCGGGACCTCAGCTTCCGCCTCTGCCGCAGCCGCCTCGGACGCAGCCGGGGCCTCCTCGGTCACCTCCCCGGTCGGTGCCTCCTCCGCCGGCATGGCCGCCTCCCCAGGGACTTCCTCGGTCTCCTCGGCTGGCGCCACCGGCTTCTCCGACGGAATGGCGGGGATACTCTCCGGAGCTGGGACCACGCCGATCTCGCTCAGAGCCTCGGCCAGCTTCAGGGTGAAGGTGTCGAAGTTGCGGCGGGTCTGGTCCAGGGTGGCCACGGCCTGGTCGAGCTCGGCCAACTGGATACCCTGCTCGTCCAAGATCGTCTGGACGCTTTCCAGGTTGCCCTGGAGTGCTCCCAGGTTTCCGGCCAGCTCCTCCACCTGGCCCTGGACCGGCCCCAGGACCTCCACCTGCTCGGCCAGCACCTGGACATTCTGATCCAGGGTGCCCACGTTCTCGTCCAGTCGGGCCACGCTGGCCTCCAGGGCCTCCAACCGGGAGGAATCCACGAAACGCAGGGTGCCTCCGTTGATGATGGCCAGGACGAGCAGGGTCAGCAGGGTACCGATGATGGCCCCGCCGATGGCCGCGCCGTAGGCCGCTAGGGACTCGTCCGTGTCCCGGGCCGTATAGGCCAACTGGGGAGGGGCCTCGGTCCGTGCGGCGCGGTCAGCGCCCAAGGAGGCTCCTCCTTCGCCCTTCAGATGTTCCTGTTGCACACTCATGGCACTCCTTTCTCTGAGAGCGGACATCGCACCTCTTTCAATTGTTAAGGTGTCGGCATCGTGCGCGGCCCTCTTTCAGGAGCCTCCTACACCATAGCGACATGGCCCTGGAGGTTCGGCCCGGCAGAGGGCTCCGGCCGCGCGGAGACCATCGCCCATCATAGTGGCCCGGGCCCGGCTGTGTCAAGTTCGATCCCCCTACAGTTCGGCTACGGGTTCCAGACCTGATGGCCGAAACTGGTATAATGGAGCCCATGGTCCAGACCACCATGCGCCCCGGCACAGGCGCGGAGTTCACCCTGGAACAGGTGGCGTACCTGCTCTCTCACCGGGGGCAAGAGGGCCTCCGTCGCCTGGCCCACGCGGACCTCTCCGAGGCCAACCGGCTACACCTGGTGGAACGGCTGCGGAACGTCCACGGCCTCCAGGAGGCAGACGCCCTCATCCGCCAGGCCCTTCTGCGTCGGCGGGCCCGGGCCAAGTTCCCCCATGCCGAGATCATGTACTTCACCGCCCAGGGGCTGGAGCAGGCCACGACCTGGACGATTGCCCGACGACGGGCCGCGTGGCTCCATGCCTCCCTGCCCCCTGGACCTGTGCTGGACCTGGGGTGTGGCATTGGCGGCGATCTGTTGGCCCTGGCACACCACCGACCGGTGATCGCGTACGAGATGGATCCGGTCCGTCTGCGCTTTGCCCAGGCCAATGTCCAGGCCCTGGGATTGGGCCCTGCAGTCCAGTTCCGCCAGGGCGACTGGCGCCAGGACCTGGCCGCGGGGAAACTGGGCCCCGCGGCCGGGGCCTTCGTGGACCCGTCGCGACGGCGGCACGGACGACGGCTCCACGGCCTGGCGCGCCTGGATCCGCCCCTGGCCGCCCTCCTGGCCCTCCGTACACGGGTTCGAGCCCTGGCCGTGAAAGCCGCCCCTGGCGTCCAGGGCTGGGAACTGCCGCCACAGGCCGGTGTGACCTACATCAGCCATCGGGGAGTGTGCAAGGAGGCCCTGCTGGCCTTCCCTCCTCTGGACCGCCCCGGAACCCGACGGGCCTGGGTCCATGCCGGCCAGGACTGGTACGTGTTGGAGACTCCGGAGGGCCCGTCCCCGCCGGTGGGCCCCCTGGAGCCGGGCATGGTCCTCCACGAGCCGGACCCTGCCATCATCCGGGCTGGGGCCTTTGTCCCCCTATGTCGCCTGCTGGAGGCCCACCTGCTGGACCCGGAGCTGGCCTACCTGGCCGGCCCCCGCCCGGCCCAGGGAACCCCGGCAGGGCCCTTTGTGCGTTCCTTTCAGGTCGAGGAGGTCCATCCCTTCCAGCTCAAGGCCCTGAATCGACGGCTGCAGGCCCTGGGCATCGGTCGGGTGGAGCTGAAGAAGCGGGGCGCGCCCTTCGCGCCCGAGAGCCTGCGTCGCCGCCTGCATCTGGTCCCCGGAGGCCGATCCGCGGTGATCTTCTTCACCCGGCTGGGCTGTCGCCCCACCATGATCCTGGCCCGACGTCTCTGAGGAGGGCTGTGCCATGACGTCCACGGACCGTATCCCGACCTTGACCGAGCTGGTGGCTCTGGCCACACGCACCGGCCAGGCCCTGTGTCGGGCCCGGCTGGTGGTTGCCACCGGGGAGAGCTGCACCGGCGGCCTGGTGGGCCACCTGATCACCGAGGTGCCGGGCAGCTCCGACTGGTTCGCGGGGGCCGCAGTCACCTACAGCTACGCGGCCAAGGAACAGGTCCTGGGGGTGGATCCCCAGGACCTGGCCCGATACGGCGCAGTCAGCCCCCAGGTGGCCCGCCAGATGGCCCACGGTGTCCTGAGGCTCCTTCCAGAGGCCCAGGTCGCCGTGGCCATCACCGGCATAGCCGGGCCCACGGGAGGCACCCCGGACAAGCCCGTGGGGTTGGTCTACCTCCACCTGGCTGCCCAGGACGGAACGGAGCGCGGGGAGTGTCGGATCTGGTCAGCGGACCGCCGGGGAAACAAGTTGCTCAGCGCGCAGCTTGCCCTGGAAATGCTGTACGAGCACGCCCAACGGAGAGGAGGAGTGGATCCATGCGTGTAGAAGTGGTGGTGGAGGAGCCCATCCAGGTGTTGACCCGCTTGCTGCCGTCCGGCCAGTTGGCGCCTACCTCCTTCGTGTGGCGGGAACAGACCCGGTATGTCATGGATGTGGGGCGGCAGTGGGAGGAACGAGTGGAGGGGCGCCCTGTGCGCTGCTACCTGGTTCGCACCGTGGATCTGGACACCTACGAGCTGTGCTGGGACCCTGCCGCGGACACCTGGACGGTCCGCCGGGCCTGGCTCTCGAACTTGGCGTGAGAGGAGGGAACCCTGTGAAGCCCTTTCGTCTGCCCCGGGCCCTGGCCGAGGAGATCGTGGCCCACGCCCGGGAAGGCCACCCGGAGGAGGTCTGTGGCATCCTCCGGGGACGGGATGGCCGGGCTATCGCCCTCTACCGGGCCCGGAACATCGCGGAGGACCGCCTCGAGAACTACACCGTGGATCCTCAGACCCTCCTGCGCCAGTTCGAGTTCGAGGAGCAGGGCGACTCCCTGGTGGCCATCTACCACTCCCATCCCGTGTCGGAGGCCTACCCCTCGGCCACGGACGCCTGGAACGCCCACTATCCCGAGAGTGTCTACCTGATCTGCTCCCTGGTGCAGCCGGAGTCCCCGGTGCTCCGGGGATTCTACCTGGTATCCGAGCCCCTGGAAGAAGAGGACGTGGAGGCCCTCCGCCAGGCCCTCCCGTTCCAGGAGGTCCGTCGCCGGCTGTTCGGCTACCACCAACCTCCGAGCACGTCCATCCCGCCCGCGCTTCGGGAGCTGGCCGGTCGGGTCCCGGCCCCGTTCTACATCGTCTTCGCCACGGACGAGCACGGGAACCTGGTGGAGGATGCCCGGGTGGTCCGGGTGGTGGAGGTTCCGGTCGCGGTGGAGTAGAGAGGTCCCTCCCGGGGATGCCCCCACCTCATACCATGCGGTGCTCCAGTCCGGCCTGGGTGGCCACGATGAGATCGGTCACCAGGTCCAGGAAGAGACCGTGTTCCACCACACCGGCCCGACCTTCCAGGGCCTGGGCCAGGGCCTCGGGCTCCTGGATGGGCCCGAAGGCGCAGTCCAGGATGTAGTTGCCCTGGTCCGTGCGAAAGGGCATGCCGTCCTCCTGGGTCCGGAGGGTGGGTGTGGCACCCAGCTCCTGGAGAAAGGCCAGGTGGGTCCGCCACCCGAAGGGAAGCACCTCCACGGGGAGGGCCCAACGGGTACCCAACACGGGCGAGAGCTTGGTCTCGTCCACGATGATCACTTCCCGACGGGTGGCCTGGGCCACGATCTTCTCTCGAAGGAGCGCTCCACCGCCCCCCTTGATCAGCCGGGCCTGGGGATCCACCTCGTCGGCGCCGTCGATGGTCAGGTCGATGGTGGGATGTTCTTCCAGGGTGGTCAGGGGGATGCCCAGGCGCCGGGCGTCTGCGGCCACCTGTTCTGCACAGGGGACGCCGCGGACATCCCGGAGCTCACCCCGGTGCAGACGCCTGGCCAGGAGCTCCAGGGCCATCCGGGCCGTGCTGCCGGCCCCCAGGCCCACCACCATGCCGGATTCCACCAAGGACACCGCGGCCGCCGCGGCCTGACGTTTCAGCTCGTCCACCTGGAACCGAGCGTCGGTCTCGCCCATCCTCCCTTCCCCTTCGCGGTGGTGCAGAGCCCAGGTGTCCCGAACCAGGCCCGGTGGATCAGACCAGGGTCATCCGAGGGGCCAGGGCCGGCTCCTCCATCTCCGCGTCGAAATAGAGGTATCGCTTGCCCGACACGGTACTGAAGCCCGCGTGGTGGCCGTCTGGGGTCATGGCCACGATGTTCATGTACCGGCCGGGCACCTGTTCCAGCCGCTCCAGCTCCCGCAGACATTCCAGCCCGGCCGCGATCAGGTCCATGCCCATCTTCAGATAGAGGACCAGGCTGCGGGCCGTGGAGACCCGGATGGCCATCTCCCCCATGCCGGTGCAGGCCGCAGCGCCGTAACGGTTGTCGCAGTAGTTCCCCGCGCCGATGAGGGGGGAATCGCCCACCCGTCCCGGGTACTTCCACCCCAGGCCGCTGGTGCTCACCCCCGAGGCCAGGTTGCCCTGTCCATCCCGCACCAGGAAGTTCACCGTGCCCTGCTCCACCCGGTCCTCCAGATGGAGGGGCGTGGTCAACCGCTGGACCAGGTGGCGGAGCTCCGCCTCGCCCAGGTGGAGCCCCAGCTCGTCGAACCGTTGCCGCCAGCGGTCCAGCGCGGGCAGGGTGCGCTGGTCCTGGGGCCGGAAGCCCATCTCCGCGGCGAAACGCGCGGCGCCGGAACCGACCAGCAGCACATGGGGCAGCTCCTCCATCACCTTCCGGGCCAGGCGGATGGCGTTTCCATAGCCCTCCACGCCCGCCACCGCCCCGACCCGGAGGTCCCGCCCATCCATGAGGCTGGCGTCCAGCTGGACCTGGCCCAGGGCATTGGGGATGCCGCCGTACCCCACGGTGTGTTCCTGGGGATCGTCCTCGGTGACCTGACAGGCCAGTTCGGCCGCGTCCAACGCGGAACCTCCCCGGCGCAGCAGCTCCATGGCGGCCAACGCGCCGCGACGACCGTTCTCGCTGGCCACGACCAGTGGCCCTTTCGAGGGGGGGATGGGGATCTCCATGGGCCGAGCACTCTCCTGGATGCATGGGAAAGGGAGGCCATCGACGCCCTGGCGCCGCGCGGAATCCGCAGATCCACGCGTCCCAGCGGCCGGGTTTCCTGGTAGGATGGGGTTGTTGGGCGCCCATCGAGCGCCGCCGGCCGATCCCACCGCCTTTGGAGCTCGTCGCCAGAGTGGACCGATGCACGATCCTGCGCTGCTCAACCGGTTGGCCTTGATCAAACAGCTCTACAACCACGCGGTGGAGCACAGCCGCTCCCGGGCCACCGTGGACAAGATCATCTGCATTACCGGCCTGGACCACGCGGTGGAGATGCTGTTGGAGGGCGTGATCCAGGCCTACCCCACCCCTACCCGATTTCCCGGTCCTCCGGGTCTCTACTTCGCGGATCCAGCCCGCCTGCGGCAACAGGACTTCCAGGTGGAGCGGGCGGGTTTCTTCCGGCTCTGGGACCAGGTGGTGGCCATCTGCCAGGAGATGCCGGAACCCCAGAGCCTGATCCTGAAGTCCGAGATGCGCAGTCTGCACCTGGCCCGCAACGACGCCCAACACAGCATCAAGGTCCCCTCCAGCGAGTTCCTGGCCGAGATGACCGGAGCCACCCGGGCCTTTCTGGACCACCTGCTGGACGTGGCCTTCGGGCTCACCCTGCGCCGGATCAGCGACGCGCTCCTGGTCCGTAGCCCCACGGTGCGGCGTCTGCTGGAGGAGGCCCAGGAGGCCCTGGACGAGAACCATGTCCTGCTCTTCGCAGGCCTGCTCCGCCTGGCCTTCACCCTGGCCCAGATGGGGGCCCTGACCCGGGTCCCTGTGGGCCGCTTTCTCACCGGCCCACCTCCGGTGACCCTCCTGGAGCCCGCCCTGGCCGAGCTGGTCCCCGACAGCGGCCTGGCCCAGGGACTGCAGGCGCTGCAGACCTATCTGGCCCAGGTCCACGCGGAGCTGACCAGCCTGAGCCTGGAGCTCGGGCTGGGGCTGGAGCGCCAGGCGTTCAGCCGCTTCGCGGTGTTGACCCCAGCCGTACCCCATGTGGAGGCGAACGGGTACATCCGCTGGCTGGAGAGCGGTCCCGAACTGGGCTGGCTGCGAGAGCAGTTGGATCCGGACACCTGCCTCTGGATGCAGGACTACGCCATCCGCACCGTCCTCCGCTGGGAGGCGGACGGTCTCCTGGACCAGGACGTGCAGCCGCCGAACCTGGAACAGGCCCGAGAGGAACTCCGCCGTCGGGTGGCTGCCGGGTAGGGTCCCGGCCCCCCGGCCGTTCTCCGGGGGGCTCGCGGCCGCATCTCCCCTGCCAAGGATGGAGCATCTCTCAGGAGGGCCGGAACTCCGCCCGAGCCACCGTCACCGCGTCCAGGTACTCCTCGTCCACCTGGGCACCGCTCCCGGGTGCCGTGGGCACGGCCAGGGTGCTGTCCGGGTTCAGGGTGAAGGGGTTGACCACGATGTCCCGGTGGAAGTAACGGTCGTTCGCGCTCACGTCCCCGGGCAGGGAGAAGTTGGGCAGGCTGGCCAGCGCCACGTTGATGGCCCGACCGATACCGGTCTCCAACATGCCGCCACACCACACGGGCAACCCGGCCTCCTGGGCCCTGTCGTGGATCTCCACCGCATCGGCCAGCCCTCCCACTCGGGAGGGCTTGATGTTGATCACCCCACAGGCCTGAAGTTCGATGGCCCAGCGGGCATGGCTGGGGGAGACGATGCTCTCGTCCAAGCAGATGGGGGTCTGCAGCGTCCGGGCCAGCTTCGCATGGTCGAAGATGTCGTCGTGCTCCAGGGGCTGTTCGATGAGGAGCAGGTCGAAGGCGTCCAACCGCCTCAGGTGCTCCGCGTGCTCCAGGGTGTAGATGCTGTTGCCGTCCACCTGGAGCATGAGCTCGGGCCAGCGCTCCCGGACCGCCCGGGTGGGCTCCACGTCCCAGCCGGGTTTGATCTTCAGCTTGACCCGCCGATATCCCTGGGCCAGGTACCCCTCCACCGTCTCCAACAGCTCGGGGATGGATCGATGGATGGGCACGCTCACCCCCACCTGGATCCGATCTCGGGTCCCTCCCAGGAGCTCCTTCAAGCTCCGGCCCTGCATGCGGCCATAGAGGTCCCACACCGCAAACTCCAGCCCAGCCTTGGCCATCCGGTTGCCCCGCACCCGGGCGAAGATCTCCCGCACCTGGCGGGGGTGCTCCAGGTCCGCGGCCAGGAGCATGGGGGCCAGGAACTCGCCCAGGATGGCCCAGGCGGTGTGGTGGGTCTCCTCGTTGTACCAGGGTCCGTCGCTCACCGGGGATTCGCCCCAGCCCGTGGCGCCCTCGGCATCCACCCGGACCACGATCCCCGTGTGGGCGTCGTGGGACCACCCGCTGGTCTCGAAACGGCGTACGTAGGGGAGGTGGATGCGACGCAGCTCAATGCGTTCGATCTTCACGGCAGGACCTCCAGCCCCATCTGCTGAAAGTGGTGGTCGAAGGAGAACGCCTGTCGGGCCTGGCGCCGTTGAGAGAGGGCAAGGCAGGCACAGTCTGTGTAGCTCCAATCCTTGTCCCGGTACCGGCTGAACAGTTGCCACGTCAACGCCTCGTCCTCCGGCCCGAAGATCACCAGCTCCACCAGCCGGCTGGAACGCAGGCGGATGCCCAACTGCAGCGCGACCGGAAGCCCCAGCCGGATCTTGGCCAGGGTCATGATCTCGTCGAAGACATGGTTCGAGACCAGCAGGGTCTGCCCCTGGGCATGCAGATTGCGCAGGAAGGCCGCGGCCCGGGCATGGTGGAGATCGTTGCGGTCCACCGCGGCGTAGAGCCCGCTGGTGTCAGCGATAATCGGCTTCATCCTCGGCCACCCGGGAGAGCGGATCCGGCCGGGAGGGACGATACAGGACCTGGTCCAGATTGGCGCTGGTGATGCCGTCGGCAGGACCCGCGCCCAGGCCCACGATCCCCAACAGCGGATCCTCCTCCATCTCCACCATCTGGCGCCGCTCAATGGCCTCTGTCAACAGCTCCCGCAACAGCGCGGACATGGAGGTCCCTCGCCGTGCGGCCTCCTCGGCCAGCCAGCGGTGTTGCCACTCCTCCAGGATGATCTGCGCACGGCGCATGGAGCCCCTCCCCTCGCGCTTCGAGCCAGATAGCATCACACCCCGATCATGCACATACGCTGCACACATAAATTATACACACAAACCATACACATGTCAAGGCCCGCGGAGATCCGCTGCCTCCCCAAGAGTGGAAACACACCCGGCCGGGGGATTAGGGTCCAGGCCCTCGGCGAGCGGCCGCGCCCCCGCTCCCGAACCTCACGGGCGTACATGCATGTCCCCCATCACCACCCACTTGTAGGTGGTCAGCTCCCGGAGCCCCATGGGGCCCCGGGCGTGGAGCTTCTGGGTGCTGATGGCCACCTCCGCGCCCAGGCCGAACTGGCCGCCGTCGTTGAAGCGGGTGCTGGCGTTCACGAAGACCGCGGAGGAGTTCACCGCGTCCACGAAACGCCGGGCATTCTGCAGATCCCGGGTGAGGATGCCGTCCGAGTGGTCCTGGCTGTGTTCCTGGATGTGTTCCACGGCCTCCTCCAGGCCGTCCACCAGCTTCACGCCCAGCACCAGGGCCATCCACTCGGTGTCGAAGTCCTCGGGGCCGGCCTCCACCACCTTGGCCCCATGGTCGTGGGCCTGGAGGATGGCCAGGGCCTCTGGGGTGGCCCGGAACTCCACCCCATGGGGTGCCAGCCGGGCAGCCACCTTGGGCAGGAACTCCTGGGCAATGGCCCGGTGGACCAACAGGGTGTCCAGGGCATTGCACACGCTGGGCCGCTGGACCTTCGCGTTCTCGATGACGTCCAACGATCGCTCCAGGTCCGCGCTCTCATCCACAAAGAGGTGGCAGATGCCGATCCCGCCGGTGATCACCGGGATGGTGCTCTCCTCTCGGCACAGGCGATGGAGGGCCGCCCCTCCCCGGGGGATCAGCATGTCCACATATGCGTCCATGCGCAGGAACTGGCGGACCAGGGCTCGATCCGGGTTGCCGATGTACTGGACCGCCTCCTGGGGCAGCCCTGTTCGCGCCAGCGCGGATCGGATCACGTCCACCAGGGCCAGGTTGCTGCGCAGGGTCTCCTTGCCGCCGCGGAGAATGGAGGCGTTGCCCGTCTTCAGGCAGAGAATGGCGATGTCCACCGTCACGTTGGGTCGGGCCTCGTAGATCACACCGATCACCCCAATGGGGATCCGGCGTTTGCTCACCCGCAGGCCATTGGGCAGGACCCGGCTCTCCATCTCCTCGCCCACGGGGTCGGGCAGAGTGGCTACCTGGCGGACGCTGTCGGCCAAGGCCTGGATCCGCTCCGGCGTGAGGAGCAACCGGTCCAGCAAGGCCTCGCTGAGCCCCTGGGCGCGACCGTCCTGGATGTCCAGCGCGTTCTGGGCCACGATCTTCTCCGCCTGGGCCTCCAGCTCCTGGGCGATGGCCAACAGGGCCCGGTCCTTCTGGGCTGTGGCGAGCAGAGCCAGTTTGCGGCTGGCCATCTGGGCAGCTCGGCCCATGGCCTCCAGATCCACGGTACGGGCAGCCGCCGAGCCATTGGTGCGGGTAGCCGAGGTCATGCGCGTCTCCTTTCGTTTCGGGGTCGTGTTCCGTGGGCCGTCGTCATCCTGTCGACAACGGGCCTACTCGGCAACGGGTCTACTCCAGCAAGATCATGTCATTGCGGTGGACGGCCACCGGACCGTATGCGTAGCCCAACAGGGTCTCGATCTCGTCGGAGTGGTGGCCGGCAATGCGGCGCAGGTCCTGGCTGTCGTAGCGGCTGATGCCCCGGGCCAGGGTGGGCCCCTGGGCCTCCTGGATGGTGACGGTATCGCCCCGTTCGAAGTCGCCCTGGACCGCCACGATGCCCGCGGGCAGGAGGCTGCGGCCGTGGCTGCGGAGGGCCCGGGCCGCGCCGGCATCCACCACGATGGTGCCAGCCGGTGCCGGGCCGGCCAGGATCCAGCGTTTGCGGCTCTCCAGTGGGGTCTCCAGGGCGGGAAAGCGGGTGCCCACCGCCTCTCCCGCGGCCGCGCGCAGGATCACGTTCGGCGCGGAGCCCGCGGCGATGATCACGTCCACGCCGGAACGGCGGGCCACATCCGCGGCCTGGAGTTTGGTGGCCATGCCCCCCACCCCCAACCCCGTGCGGGTGCCCCCGGCCAGGGCCCGCAGGGATGCATCGATCTGGCGCACCTCCCGAATGAGCTCCGCGTCGGGGTGCTCCCGGGGGTCCGCGGTGAACAGGCCGGGCTGGTCCGTCAACATCAGCAACAGATCCGCGTCCACCAGGATGCTCACCAGGGCCGAGAGGTTGTCGTTGTCCCCCACCCGGATCTCCTCGGTGGCCACCGCGTCGTTCTCGTTGACAATGGGCACGATCCGATGCTCCAGCAGAGCGTGGAGGGTATCTCGGGCGTTCAGGAAACGGCGGCGTTGCTCCGCGTCCGCCCGGGTGAGCAGGATCTGCCCCACCGGGATCCCGTAGATGTCGAAGAAGCTCTCCCACATGTACATCAGCCGGCTCTGGCCCACTGCGGCCAACATCTGCTTGCTGGCCAGGGTCGACGGAAGGCGGGGAAAGCCCAGCTTGGCCCGACCGGCCGCGATGGCCCCGGAAGTGCAGACCACCACCTCCACGCCCTGTCCGTGGAGGGCAGCGCACTGCCGGGTCAGCTCCACCATCTGCGGCCGATCCAGGTGGTGGGTTCCCCCCGTCAACACGCTGGTACCCAGCTTGACCACGATACGGCGGTACCTGGAGGCTGTGGAGTCCGGAATAGAGGTCCGGTTCTCCCAGCGGGTGTGACGGTGGAAGTGGGGATCCACAGCGGCGACCATGGGACAGGAACCGATCCGGGTGGAGAGGATCGCGCACACATCGACACTGAGATCCAGTATACCTGTCCCGGCCGCGGGGCGTCAAACCGATCCGGGTTTTCGGACAGTTTGCCTTCGGGTAGGGATTCCCCTATAATAGCTCCTATGTGAAAGGATTCACGTGCGGCAGCGATCGGACACATCCAAGCGCGCCGTCTTCGGCCTCCTCACCGTACCCCTGAGATCCCTATGGCCACGGTTTCCGTGCCGGGCCCAACATCGGAATCGGCGCACCGGACATCTGGACGCAGACGGTTTCGACGAGGCGGACGCGGGACATGGGCCCTGCTGTTGGTCGCGGTGCCCGTGCTGGCCGTCCTCCTGTTCGTGATCTTTCGCCCCATCCTGGTGCTGCCCCGCATCGGCCCAGCCCCGGGCTTCGTGCTGACCGATGCCCAGGGCCACCCGGTCTCCCACGAGGACTTCCGGGGCAAGGTCACGGTCTACACAGTGGCCACCACCGACTGTACCGACGCCTGTGCCGAGACCTACGCCCTGCTCCGCCGGCTGGCCGCACAGACAGGCCAGGAAACGTGGCCGGCGCCCGTGGAACTGGTCACCGTGTACCTGGACTCGGCCACCCCGGAGCAGCTCCGCCAGGTGGCCGCCCAGGTGGACGTGGACCCTTCTCGCTGGCGTCTGCTCTCCGGCGATCCCCGCAGCCTGAAGTACCTGGTGGGGGGCGGCTTCGAGCTCTACTACCGGGAAGGTCCAGCAGGCCGCATCGAGTTCGAGCCCGGGCTGGTGCTGGTGGACGGTGTGGGGGTGTTGCGGGCCATGTACCGGGGCTCCCTGCCCTCTTCCCAGGAGGTCCTCCGGGATCTGGAGACCTTGATGGCCGAGATCCAGAACAGCAAGGGGTGGACCCGCTACGCCTACGAGGCGGCCCACCTCTTCCTCTGTTATCCGTAACCGTTCCGGTCCATCCATCCCAAGGAGGCAAGCCGTGAAGGAACCCGACACCCCAAAGGGCACCCTGGCCCTCATGTTGCTCTACTTCCTCCTCATCCTGGTCCTGTGGGGGAACGCCTATTTCACCGTCCTGGCGAGAGGAGCGACCCAATGATGCACGTGGACCGCTACGAGCAGATCTGGATCCGGCTGTCTGTCTTCGTGTTGATCGCCTTCATCCTGGCCGTGTTGACCGCCAGCGTCTCCGCGGGAATCCAGGTACCCGGCGTGGTCCAACGGGTGGACCCCAACACCGTGACCGAGCCCGGAAGCCCCTGGGCCGAGCCCGGCCTTCGGGAGCTTGCTCCGGGCAAGTACGAGGCCTACATCCTGGCCCAGATCTGGGTCTTCACCCCGGACGAGATCCGGGTGCCGGCCGGCTCGGAGGTCACCTTCTACGTGACCAGCAAGGACGTGCAGCACGGCTTCAAGATCCTGGACACCAACATCAACATGATGGTGATCCCGGGGCAGGTCTCCAAGCTGACGGCCCGGTTCGACGAACCCGGCACCTACACCATGGTCTGCCATGAGTACTGCGGTGTGGGCCACCACACCATGTACGGCCGGATCGTGGTGGAGCCGACCCAGGCGGCCGCCGAGTAGCCCTGTTCACCCACAAGGAGGAGAGACAGCGTCATGGCCGTTCAATCCATGGCTCAGACACCCGACGAGGCGGTGAGGGATGTCCATGCTGCCGAGGCCCGATTTGCCCTGGAGAACACCCTGACCCGTTGGCTCATCGGCATCGCGATGGTGGCCCTTTCCATCGGGATCCTGCTGGGCATCTTCCAGGGCTTCGAGCATGCCGGCCTGGACCTCTACCGGTTCATCCGGCCCGCCATCAAGGACTACTACCAGGGGCTGAGCCTCCATGGCGTGCTCAACGCCCTGGTGTGGACCACCTTCTTCATCGTGGGGTTCTTCACCCTGGCCATCACCCGCAGCCTGGACCGTCCCCTGAGCCATCCCTGGCTGAACGTCGTGGGCTTCGTGCTCATGGTCACCGGCCTGGTCCTCACCGCCTACCCCCTGTGGTGGAACCTGGCCACTGTGCTCTACACCTTCTACCCGCCCATGCAGGCCGACTGGACCTTCTACGTGGGCCTGACCCTGATCGTGGTGGGCTCCTGGTTCGCGGGGTACGGCTTCTTCGCCACCCTGATCCGCTGGCGGAAGGAGAACCCGGGCAAGCGGACCCCCTTCATCGCGCTGACGGCCAACATCACCATGGCCATGTGGCAACTGGCCACCCTGGGCGTGGCCGCGGAGATGCTCACCCAGCTCATCCCCTGGTCCCTGGGCCTGATCGAAGGGGTAGACCCCCTGTTGGCCCGGACCTATTTCTGGTTCACCGGCCACCCTCTGGTCTACTTCTGGCTCCTGCCGGCCTACATCTCCTGGTACGCGATGGTGCCCAAGCAGGCCGGCGGCAAGCTCTTCAGCGAGAACCTGGGTCGCCTGGTCTTCTGGCTCTTCCTGCTGCTCTCCACCCCGGTGGGCTTCCACCATCAGTACACCGACCCGGGCATCCCCACGGGGTGGAAGTTCCTCCACGCGATCCTGACCTACGGGGTGGCCTTCCCCAGCTTCATCACCGCGTTCACGGTGTGCGCCTCCCTGGAGCTCGGGGGCAGGGCCCGGGGCGGCAAGGGATGGTTCGGGTGGATCCGCAGGCTTCCCTGGAACGACCCCTCCTACACCGCCCAGAACCTGGCCATGATCCTCTTCGCGTTCGGGGGCATCAGCGGCATCACCAACGCATCCTACAACGTCAACCTGGCCATCCACAACACCACCTGGGTGCCCGGCCACTTCCACCTGACGGTGGGCGCCGCGGTCACCCTGACCTTCTTCGGCATCGCCTACTGGATGGTGCCCAAGCTGTCCGGCCGCCAGCTCTTCGGCCGCCGAACGGCTCTGGTCCAGGCCTGGACCTGGTTCTTCGGCATGCTCCTCTTCGCCAACGCGTTCCACCTGCTGGGGCTCCGCTTCGGCGTCCCCCGCCGCACCATGTTGGGCGCCGCGCCCTACCGGGATCCCGCCTGGACCCCCTTCCTCATGGAGTCCCTGGTGGGGGTCATCCTGCTCACCATCAGCGCGACCCTCTTCTTCTACGTGATCCTGATGACTGTCCTGGCCGGCAAGAAGCTCACCAAGCCCGTGGAGATGCCCGTGGCCCAGGCGCTGGACCAGGACAAGATCCCCGCCTGGCTGGACAGTTGGAAGCCCTGGGTCTGGGGGGCCATCTTCCTGATCATCCTGGCCTACGGCCCCATCCTCTACCAGTTCATCTCGGAGATGCAGCCCACCTCGCCCGGATTTCGGGTGTGGTAGGCCGGGAGCCCCACCCGATCCCCACAACGAAAAAAAGATGGGGGCGGAAAAACCGCCCCCATCTCGCGTCCAGGCCCTGGCCGCCCCTCACCGACCGCCCCTCTGCTCTGCCCAGAGCGCCTCCAGCTCCTCCCGGGAGAAGAGATAGCGTTCGTGGCAGAAGTGACAGTCCACCACAGCCTGGCCCTCTTCGATCAGGGTCTGGAGCTCCTCCGGCGGCAACAGCCGAAGGGGCTGCCAAGGATCGTTCCCGGCTGCAGAAACAGTGGAAGGCCACGGGCCGGGTCTCCAGGATCTGGCGATCCCAGTCGGCCGCCAGTCGGTCCAGGAAGGCCTCGGGCGTGCCCCCCTGGGCCAGGAACACGGCCAGAGGGGGCAGATCGTCCAGCCGGTGCCGGAGGGTGGCCAGGGTGTCCGGGGGCTCGCCGGGCATGGTCTGGAGGAGCAGACCGCCGATCCCCTGCAGCACCTCCGCGGAATCCATCAGGAAGTCCATCTCCACCAGGGAGGGGAGCTGGTCGGACTGCTCCAGGTAATGGGCCAGGGTCGCGGCCAGGTCACCGCCCTGGAGGGAGACCACGCTCTCGTAGAGGTGCTTCATCCGGAGGTCCTTGACCACCACCAGCTCGCCCCGACGGCCAATGGCCTCCCGCACGGCCTCCGGAGTCACCGGAGGGGGCATGGACACATGGGGACGGCCCACGTATCCCCGGACCTGGCCGTGGCCGTCCGTCTCGGCCAGGAGCTTCTGCAGGGGCCCATCGGCCTCCACCTTCATGGCCAGGCGATGCTCGGCCTTCAGCAGGCCGCCCATCAGCACCGCGCCGGTCAGGGCCTGCCCCAGGGCCACACCGGCCACCGGCGAGGCCTCGTGGCGTTGGGCGGCCTCCCGGCTCAGCCCGGTGGTCACCGCCACCACCGCGCGGACCGTCCGCTCCTTGACCAGGGCACGCACCAGGCGATCCGTCATAGGAAAGCCTCTCCGCAGACTGGGTGGAGTCCTCACCGGCCAGGCGGCCTACCGGTTGTCCCGCTCCCGATCTCCCTGCCGTCGGGTCGTCCGGCGCCTCCGCCTTCCCGAGGGGGGAAGGTCGGCCCGGAAGAGGCGGTTGTACTCCCGACAGGCCTCCACCAGGTGGATCGCGGCAAAGTGCCCGCCGGTCCAGAAACGGATAGGGGGTTCACCGCCGAAGAGCTGGACCACCATCTCCTCTGGGTCCATGCCGGCCGCCTCCAGCCGGGCCACCTCCCGGCAGAGGGTGAGGAGGTGGCCGATCTTTCCGTGCAGCTCCGGCAGAGGGGTCCGGCGGACGTTGCCGCTGCCGGGGAAGATCCGCTCTGGACGCAGCTCGGCCAGGGTGCGCAGGGTGCTGATGGTGGCGAACATGTCCGCCTCTCGGGGCCAGGCTACATCCCGCCCCCCGATGAAGGCATCGCCGCTGAAGAGCCAGCGGTAGCGGGGTTCGAAGAAGACCACGTGGTCGGGGCTGTGGCCGGGCGCCTCCACCACCCGGAAGCGGTGCTCCGGGGTATGGATCGCCAGCTCCAGGGGGCGGACCCCCGACACGGGTCTAGGCTGCCCCCAGATGAGCCGTCGGTAGAGGTGAAGGTCCAACTGCCGGGGATCCTGGATGGCCGGGATGGTCCGGTGGGAGGCCCAGATGACCGCCTGGGGGTAACGGCGTCGCAGGAGGTAGAGCCCCCCGATATGGTCCTCGTGCATGTGGGTGATGGCGATCTGCTCCACCGGCCGACGGCCCAGGGCCCGGAGCAGCTCTCGGGCCGTGCAGGGGGGACCGCTGTCGATGAGCAGACCGTCCACCCAGTAGGCCGTGGTCCAGTAGATGGGGCGGCCGAACAGGGCACGGGCCATGCGGATGGCGACGACAGGGCCGTGTTGTTGGACCTCGATCATGGGCGCTGGTTCCGGGAAGGGCTGGCCGCATGGGCAGCCTGCTGGGCAAGGCGAACCGCGCCGGCTCGCAGGCCCTCCAGGACCCATCCAGGGATTCGGGTCATGCGGTTGTGGCTGTCCACGCAGATGTGCTGGGTGTGGCCGGTGGCGTACAGGGCGCCGGTATCCGGGTTGCGGGCCACGTACTCGAAGCGGACCTGGCGGCTGCGCAGGGCGGCCAACCGGGTGATCACCTCCACAGCATCGCCGAAGCGGGCCGCACTCCGATAGCGGCATCCCAGATCGGTCACCGCGAAGTGGTATCCGGCCTCCGCGATCCGGGTGTAGGGCAGGCCGGCCGCGTCCATCCACGCGACCCGACCGGCCTCGAACCACACGATGTAGGCGCTGTGGTGGACCACGCCCATCAGGTCTGTCTCCGCGAAACGGACGGCAATGGCCAGGGAAACGGGGCTGTCCGGCAGCGAGGGTTCAGGAGCGCTCATGGGGCCCTGTTCCGTCTCCATTTTCATTTTACAT
>JALSIX010000075.1 GCA_026989655.1 Caldilineaceae bacterium | reverse complement strand
ATTTTCATTTTACATGTGGATGGCTACATGTGGATGGGGTGGCCTTCCACCGCATGGGCTGCCTCCATGATCACCTCGCTGAGGGTGGGATGCGCGTGGACGTTGCGCGCGATCTCCGTAGGAGTGATCTCCATCATCTGGGCCAGGGTGAGCTCCGGCAACAGTTCGGTGACGTGGGGCCCCACCATGTGCACGCCCAGGATCTCCCCGTAGCGGGCGTCCGCGACGATCTTCACGAAACCCGTCTTGATGCCCAGGGCCTGGGCCTTGCCGTTGGGCATGAAGGGGAACTTGCCCACCTTCACCGGGTACCCTGCCTCTCGGGCCTGGGCCTCGGTCATGCCCATGCTGGCCACCTGGGGCTGGCAGTAGGTACAGCGGGGCATGAAGGTGTAGCGCTCCGGCGGAATGGGCAGGGTCTCCACGCCCGCGAGGGTCTCCGCAGCCACGATCCCCTGGGCGCTGGCCACATGGGCCAGGGCCAACTTGCCCGTGCAGTCGCCGATGGCAAAGATGTGGGGGACGTTGGTGCGCATGTGGGCATCGATCTCGATGAAGCCCCGGGCATCCGTCCGCACCCCTGCGGCCTCCAGCCCCACCTGATCGGTGTTGGGTCGGATGCCGATGGCCATGAGGACCTTGTCCGCGGCCAGGGTGCTCACCTGGTCCTTCTCCAGGTCCCGGACCTGGATCTCCACCCCCTGGTCGGTGACCTGGAGGTCCTCGGTCCGGGTGTGGGTGAGGGCCCGGATCCCCATGCGCCGGAAGGCCTTGGCCACCTCCGCGGAGACCTCCTCGTCCTCCAGGGGGAGAAGCCGGTCCAACATCTCCACGATGGTGACCTCCACCCCGTAGGTACGCCAGACGTAGCTGAACTCCATGCCGATGGCACCGGACCCCACCACCACCATCCGTGACGGGAGCTCCTCCAGCAGCACGGCATCCCGATACTGGATGACCCGTTCTCCGTCCAGAGGGACATCCGGCAAGGTGGCGGCCCGGGCCCCGGTGGCCACGATGAAATGGGCTGCGGAGACCGTCCGCTCGTCCGCCTCGGGGCTGGAGGGACCGGGCCCCACCCGCAGGGTGTGGGGATCCAGAAAGACGCCATGGCCCTGGAGGACATCGATCCGGTTCTTCCGCATGAGGAAGGCCACCCCCCGGGTCTGGCGTTCCACCACCGAACGGCTGCGCTGGACGGCCTTGGCGTAGTCCACCGTGAGGTTGTCGAAGGTGAAGCCGAACTCCGCGGCCCGGTGGAGGGTCTCCAACACCTCTGCGTTGTGGAGCAGGGCCTTGGTAGGGATACAGCCCCAGTTCAGGCAGACGCCTCCCAGGTTCTCCCGCTCTACGATGGCGGTCTTCAGGCCCAACTGGGCCGCACGGATGGCGGCCACGTAGCCGCCGGGGCCACCGCCAACCACCACCACATCGTACTCATATCCGTGATCGGACACGCAGCTCTCCTCCTCTGTGGTGCTCCTCCCATGGGCCGTGCGGTCGCACGGTCGATGTCTCCATTGTCTCCAGGGCACGGGGCGCTGTCAAAACGACCGTCCTGGGGCTTATCCCTGGGGCACGGGGGTCAAGCTCCGCAACAGGATCTGGAGGGCATGTCCGGGGTCCTCCCCCAGCTCCAGCCGCAGGACTCGCCGCCCTGCCTCCAGAAGGGCCTGGCGATCGCCCAGGGCCTGGGCCTGGAGCAACACGCCGAAGGTGGTGGAGGCCCCGGGCCGGCCGGCCTGGTCCGGGATGGGGACGTCGTCCTGAGGGGTGTCCACGATCTGGACGAAGAGCCCTCGACCGCTGTCTCCCTTGTGGAGCTGGCCGGTGGAGTGCAGGAAACGGGGGCCCAACCCCAAGGTGGTGGCCAGGGTGGTGCGATCCCGGAGGGCCGTCTGGAGCTCCCGCAGGAGGGTCTGGTATTCCGGGGTAGGCGGGAGATAGGCCTGGAGGCCGACGTAGTCCCCCGCGCGGCCCCGGGCCAGAAAGGCCAGCAGGGCCTCCGTCGCACTGGCAGCCTGGGTCTCGCCCACTACCCGAATGGGGCCGTCCACCAGGGTGGGGTCCAGCTTCGGGAGCTGGCCGGTTCTCCGGAAGGTCTCCAACATGTGGCGGGTCTGGGCCTTGGTGGCCTCCACATCGGGCTGGTTGAAGGGATGGATCCCCAGCAGGGCGCCGGCCACGGCCACGGCGAACTCCCACACGAAGAACTGGGCCCCCAGATCGTAGCGATCTCGGAACTGGACGACGATCACGGGGTGGCCGGCCCCGGTCAGGGCCTCTGCCAGGGCATCGTGGGTGGTGTCCTGGTCCAGCTTCAGGTAGACGAAGAGCCGATCGGGCCCGTAGACCTCCGGCCGACCTGGCGCCTCCCCCACCACCGGAACGATTCCCCTGCCAGACTTCCCGGTGCTCTCCGCGACGAGCTGTTCCAGCCAGTCGCCGAAGGGCTCCATCCCTGGCGAGGCGAGGAGGGTGAGCTTGTTGCGGCCCGCCTGGGCCAGGGCCCCCAGGACCGCGCCCAGGAGCGCGCCGGGATTCTGGGCCGGGACCACGTGGGCTCCGCAGTTGTCCATGGCCTCCAGGGCTCGACGCAGCAGGCGACGGAGATCCACCCCGGTGAGGGCCGCGGGCACCAGGCCGAAATGGGAGAGGGCCGAGTACCGCCCCCCGATGGTGGGATCGGCCAGGAAGGTGGTCCGAAATCCATAGGCCTCGGCCAGGGTGACCAAGGGGGTACCGGGATCGGTGATGGCCACGAAATGGGCGCCGGCCTCCTCGGGGCCCAGGGCGTCCATCGTCCGGGTGTAGAAGTATTTGAAGAAGGAGAGGGTCTCCACCGTGGTCCCAGACTTGGTGGAGACCAAAAAGAGGGTGTGGGCCAGGTCCAGGGTGTCGGCCAGGGAGCGGACCGCGGCCGGGTGGGTGCTGTCCAGCACCTCCAGTGCCATGCCCGTCCCCTGGAACACCTTCGCGAAGACCTCGGGAGCCAGGCTGGAGCCGCCCATTCCCAGGACCACCGCGTGGGTGTATCCGGCCTTCTGGACATCGTGGACAAAGGCCTCGATGCAGCCGCGCTCGCCCTGCATCTTCTCCGCGATCCGCAGCCAGCCCAGCCGGTTCACGATCTCCTGGGGGCTGTCGCTCCAGACGCTGTAGCTGCCGGCCCAGATCCGGGGCACGGTCCGCTGGGCCTCCATGTGGGCCAGGGTGTCCTGGACCAGGGCTCCATATTCGCCCAGGTGGAGGGCAATATGGTCCCGGAGTGCCTGGCCACTGCTGCCGGCCACAGCCTGGACACGGCGGGCCAGGCTCTGCAGCAGGGCATCGAAGGCGTCGGCAAAGGCCTTCACACCCGCCTCCTGGAGCTGTGCGGTGATCGCGTCCAGGTCGATCCCCAGGCGACGCAGCTCCACCAACTGGGCCCGGGCCTTCTCCAGGCCCACGTCCACCGTCCGAGCCACCCGGCCATGGTCCAGGAAGGCCCGGAGGGTGTCCAGGGGCAGGGTGTTCACCGTGTCCGGCCCGATCAGATGATCCACGTAGAGGGTATCGGGGTAGCTGGGGTTCTTGGTGCTGGTGCTGCCCCACAGGACCCGTTGCAGACGAGCGCCCTGGGCGGCCAGTCGCTCCCAGCGGGGGCCCCGGAAGAGCTCCTGGAAACGGGCGTAGATGGTCTTCGCGTTCGCGATCGCGATCTGGCCCTGGAGCTCCGGGTGCCCCATCTCCTCCAGGAGCCGGTCCACGGCCGTGTCCACCCGGCTGACGAAGACCGAGGCCACCGAGGCCACGCGGCCGGGGTCCACATTGGTGGCGGCCAGCCGTTCCAGGCCGGCGATGTAGGCCCGGGCGGCCTGTTCGTAGTGCTCCATGGAGAAGATCAGGGTCACGTTCACGTTGATCCCCTCGCCGATGAGGGTCTCGATGGCCGGGATGCCCGCGGGCGTGGCCGGCACCTTGATCATCACGTTGGGCCGGTCCACCAAAGAGAAGAGACGCCGGGCCTCCATGACCGTGCCCTCGGTGTCGTGGGCCAGGTGGGGGTTCACCTCCAGGCTCACGTATCCATCCAACCCTGCGGTCTTCTCGTAGACGGGGAGCAGGACGTCGGCGGCCCGACGGATATCCTGGACCGCCAGGGTCTCGTAGATGTCCAGCACGGCCATGCCCTCGGCCACCAGCCGCTCGATGGCCGCGTCGTAGTCCGTGCCCCCGGTGATGGCCTTGTGGAAGATGGCCGGGTTCGAGGTGACGCCCCGCAGGCCCATGGCCACCAGGGCGTTCAGCTCGCCCGAGTCGATGAAGGAGCGGCGGATGAAGTCCAGCCAGATGGACTGGCCCAGGATGGCCAGATCGTGCAACTTGGTCATGGGAAATGCCTCCTTGGTTCCACAGGGCTCCGACAGAGCGCGACCGTGTTCAGCAGTTCCAGGCTCCCGATGGATGGACCCCACGGGCACCTGTCCCCTGTTCTCTCGCTCCGACAAAGGGCGTGGCTGCCGGGACCTCCAGGGTGGAGGAAGGTTGGCTAGCCCGCGGCGCTCCCCTCCATGGCGTTCAACCCGTAGTTGGCCGCGCCCAGGAGCCCGGCCAAGGGGTTCCGGATCACGTGGATGGGAACGGTCTCCAGCAGCCCGGCAAAGCGCCCCTTGTGCCGGAAGGCATCCCAGAAGGCTCCCTCCTCCAGGAAGGGCAGGATCCGGGGAGGGATGCCGCCCCCCAGGTAGATGCCGCCGGTGGCCAGGACCTTCAGGGCCAGGTTCCCGGCCTCCGCGCCCAGGATGGAGACGAAGAGGCGCAGGGTGGCCACACAGATGGGGGCCTGGTTGGGCCGTTCCAGCGCGGCCTCCACGATCACCGGGGTGGGGTCCTCTGCCTGGGCCAGGGCCTGGGCCAGCCACGCCGGCTCCTCCTGTCGCCCGGTATCCCGGTAGAAGGCGTAGAGGTTGGGGATTCCCAGGCCGGAGCAGACCCGCTCATAGCTCACATGGGGATATCGGGGCCACAGATAGCGCAGCAGAGCCACCTGCTCCTCGTCCGTGGGCGCAAAGTCCGCGTGGCCTCCCTCCGATGGGTGGGCCTGGTAGCGGTCCCCCTGCCAGGTCAGGAAGGCCTCGCCCAGGCCGGTGCCGGGCGCGATGATCCCCTTGGCCCCTCCGGGTTCGGGCTCGCCTGGATGCAGGGTGTGCAGGTCCTGGGCTGCCAGCACAGGCACCGCGTGTGCGATGGCCTCCAGGTCGTTGAGGAGCTTGACCCGAGGGACGCCCAGCACGGCCTGGAGCTGCTCCTCGTCCAGCTCCCAGGCCAGGTTGGTCACCTGGGCCCGGCCCCGGACCACCGGGCCGGCCACGCCGAAGACGGCCCGGTGGACGCGGCCCCCCGCATCGCCCAGGAAGGCCTGCACCGCCTGGGCCAGGCTCCCGTATCTCCGGGTGGAGAAGGTCTCCTGGGCCTGAGGACGGCCAGGATCCCCCCTTTCGGGGTAGAGGGCCAGCGCGATCTTGGTGCCTCCGATGTCTCCGGCCAGCAACATGGTCCGTCTCCGCGGGATCTGGGTGCCTTCCTCCCGACCCGCTCAGGCAGCAGGCGCCCAGAGGTCGATGGCCCGGTAGGTGCCCTCCTGGGCGGACTCCAACATGGCCTCCACCACGGCCAGGTCCTGGAGCGCCTCCTCGGGGGTGTTGCGGATGGCCCGGCCATGCTGGATCGCGTCGGCAAAGGCCGCCAGCTCCCGTTGGACGCTGTAGGGCTGGGGCTCGAAGGCCCGCTCCTGGGCCTGGGCCGGCTCGCCTCGAACCAGCCGCACCTCCTGGGCGGTGACCCGAAGAGCACCTCGGCTGCCCACCACGTGGATGGCGTTGTCGTGGAGGGGGCTGCCCGCTCCATAGGTGACCGTGTAGGTGCCGATGGCCCCGTTGGCGAAGTGGAGGACCGCGGCCAGGGTATCTGCCGGGGGCAGATCCGGCCGATGGCTGGCCACCTGGGCCATCACGCCCCGGATCTCCCCCACCACCTGGCGCAGGGCGGCCACATGGTGCACCCCTCCGTCCAGCAGAAAACCTCCGGGGACCTCCTCGGAACGACGCCAGAGGGTGCGGTGGTAGGGGGAACCCGGCTCCACAGGAGCCTGGACAGCGAAGTCCACCGTCCAGGGAACGCCGATGGCCCCCTCGCGGATCCGCTGCCCCGCCCAGGTGTAGCTCGCCTCATAGCGGACGTTCTCGGCCACCATCCATACCCGATCTGGGTGCCGGTGATGGATCGCGAGCAGACGACGCCCCTCGGCCACGGAGGGGGCGATGGGCTTCTCGCTGATGACATGCTTGCCCGCCTCCAGGGCCTGGGCCACTGCCTGGGGCATGGCCGGAATGGGCAGCACCATGTCCACGGCGTCCAGGTCGTCTCGGGCCAGGAGCGAGGGAAGCTCGGTGCAGAGGGCCACGGGCTCGGGCAGAAGGGCGGCCAGCTCCTCGGCCGAGGAACGGGTTCGACTGCAGACGGCCACCACCTGAAAACGGTCGCTCAGGGCGACCAGGGCCGGCACATGGGCCTTGCGGGCAAAGGTGCCTGCGCCGATGAGGGCCAGGCGAACGCGTTCAGGCGTAGCCGACATGGATTCCTTCCGCACATCGGGCCGGAAGAAGAGGAGAGGCCTCGCTCATCCCAGGTCCCATGGCCTCCTCCACTCGGGGCAGTGATCCTGGCCCCCGCCCTCCACAGCGTTCCGGGAAACCTCCGGAAGCCATGGGAGGGACGGCACACACCCCCTGCACCTGCACCCGGTCCTGCTTGTCATCGGGGGCGATCGATGCTATCGTGGGCAGGCACATGGTGGCCCCCATTATATCACAGCTTGCGACGGAGGAACGGCCACCACCGGGAACCATGGAGCCAAGGACCCCAGGGCCTTGGGAGGCGCGCTCTGCATGGGGTGATCCGCTCGCCCCAGGGTGCCGTCGCCGAGGCCCTGCAGGCCCCCTCGTCCTGGAGACGGACGAAAAACCGGGCGCAGGGTGGCGGGCCCCAGGGAGACGGCCATCCCGCTCCACGGGAACACAGACAGTTGGGGGACAGGATGGAGCTGTTGCTGTTGGTCGCGGTCTCGTTGCCGCCGAAGGCCCTGGACCTTTTGGGACCGGTCCAGGAGGTCCAGACGGTGGAGACCCCCTTCGGGCGTGTGGGGCCCCTGGCCCTGCGGGTGGACGGCGCCGGCCATCGGATCTGGATTGCGCCCTACAGTGGGCTGCCCACCCGCACGGATCCCCGGGCGACCCTGGTGGCGGCCAAGGAACTGGGGATCCAACGGGTGTTGGCCTGGGACGAAGGCGTGGCCATCAATCCGGTGTTGGGCCGAGGGCAGACGCTGTTGGTGGCGGACTACATCGACTTCACCCGCCATCGCCCCACCACCTTCTTCCAGGAGGAGGGCGTGGTGGGGCTGGAGCAGGTGCCGCCGGTGTGTCCGGAGATCTACCGCGCGCTGGCCGCCGCCCTGCCTGGGGCCGTGGGCGGGGTCTACCTGGGCGTGGACGGCCCCCGCCGGGAGACGGCCGCGGAGGCCCGCATGTATCGCCGGTGGGGTGCAGACGTGGTGGGCCAGAATCTGGTGCCCGAGATCGGCCTGGCCGCGGAGCTGGAGCTCTGCTACGCCGGACTGGTCACCGTGACCCACCTGGGCGCAGACCAACCGCCCCTGCCCCCCCACGGCGAGGTCCGCCAGGGATTGGAGCAGGTGTTGGACGCGCTGCCCCGGGTGTTGACCGGCCTGGAGGGGCCCCGGTCCTGTGGCTGCCCTCGTCGCCTGGAGGGGGCCCGCTCTCGGGGCCTGTTGCGGGAGGCCTGGTGGCGTGAGGTCTGAGGCGGAGCGGACCCCTCCTCAGACCACCCAGTGGCCTCTCTTCAACACCCCGGCCACCAAATTCTCGCCGAAACGGTAGGCCAGGTGGCGGTAGTCCGCGGTGTCCAGGAGCAGCAGATCGGCCTGTTTGCCGACCTCCAGGGATCCCAGCCGGTGGCCCAGCCCCACCGCGTAGGCCGCGTTGAGGGTGGCGGCGTTCAGGGCCTCGGCCGGCAGGAGTCGCTGATATCGACATGCGATGGCCATGGCCAGGGGCATGGAGGGACAGGGGGCCGATCCCGGGTTGATGTCCGTGGCCAGGGCCAGGGCCACGCCGGCATCCACCAGCCCTCGGCCGTCCGCGAAGTGGTGGCTGCCCAGGTGGAAGTTCACCGCGGGGAGCACCACGCCCAGGGTATCGGATCGGGCCAGCCGGTGGACCTCTGGGGCCGGGGTCACGTCCAGGTGATCCACCGAGGTGGCCCCCAGTTCCACGGCCAGGGAGACCCCTCCCAGGCTCTCGAACTCGTCCGCGTGGAGCTTGGGCCGCATGCCGTGGGCCCGCCCGGCCTCCAGCACTCGTCGGGCCTGCTCCACCTGGAAGACCCCGGCCTCGCAGAAGACATCGCAGAAGAGAGGCACCTCCTGGGCCGCGAAGTGGGAACGGCCGTACCAGGCGGCCACCTGGGGCACCATCTCGTGGACCACCTGGTCCACGTAGCCGTCGGGGTCCTGGGCGAACTCGGGCGGGATCGCGTGGGCCCCTAGGAAGGTGGGCACCAGATCGCAGGGGTGTTCCACGTCCAGCCGGGCCACGGCCTCCAACATCTTCAGCTCGCTGGCCGGGTCCAGCCCGTAGCCGGTCTTGACCTCCACGGTGGTGGTGCCCAGGCGGAGCATGGTGTCCAGCCGGGAGCGGGTCTGGGCCACCAGGGCATCCACGGTCGCGGCCCGGGTGTGGCGCATGGTGCTGAGGATGCCGCCGCCCGCGGCCAACAGCTCCATGTAGCCGGCCCCTTGCAGGCGCATCTCGAATTCCTGGACCCGATCCCCCCCGTAGACCACGTGGGTGTGGCAGTCCACGAAGCCCGGACAGAGGACCCGCCCCCGGGCATCCACCTCCTGGTCCGCGGTGTAGCGGGCCCGGAGCTCGGCGGCAGGCCCCACCGCGCGGATGATCCCCCGGTGCACGGCCACCGCGCCCTGGGGGATGGCGCCTACATCGGCCAGGGCCGCTCCCCGCTTGGGCCCGTCCGGAGAGGCGCAGGTGATCACCTGGGCGTTGTGGATGAGCAGATCGACGTGTTCCATGGCGTTCCGGTGGGACTCGAAGGGGCTTCCGGAATGTCCGGGCAGCCCGGTCGGTCGAGTTCCTGGGTGGGTGGGCCCTATCCGTGGCCCATGTAGACGGTCTTCACCCGGGTGTAGAACTCGATGGCCGCCGGCCCTTGCTCCTTGAAGGTGTTCGCGCTGGAGTGTTTGAAGCCGCCGAAAGGCGCCTGGAGGGCCAGGCCTGTGGTGGGTTCGTTCACCTTGACCACGCCAGCCTCCACCCGGTTCGCGAACTGGAAGGCGGCCTGCAGATCGCGGGTGACCACCGTGGCCGACAGGCCGTACTCGATGGCGTTGGCCTTGGCAATGGCGTCGTCCAGGTCCCGGGCCCGGATGATCCCCACAATGGGGCCGAAGATCTCCTCCTGGGCGATGCGCATCTCCACGTCCACGTGGTCGAAGACCGTGGGCAGGATGAAGTAGCCGCCCTGGCCGGTGGAGGTGCCGCCCACCAGCAGCCGGGCGCCCTCCTGCTTGCCCACCGCCACGTACTCCAGGTCGGTCTCCAGCTGGTCCTGGCTCACCGCGGGGCCCATGTCCACCCCCTCCTCCAGGCCATAGCCCACCCGGATGCGCCTGGCCGTCTCCACCAGCCGCTCTGCAAAGGCCTCCGCGATGGGCTCCTCCACGATGACCCGGCTGGTCGCGGTGCAGGCCTGGCCGGTGACCCCAAAGGCGCCCGTGGCCACGATGCGCACGGCCAGGTCCAGGTCCGCGTCCCGGAGGACCACCGTAGGGTTCTTGCCGCCCATCTCCAACTGGACTCGGGTGAGGTTCTGGACGGCCTTGGCGTAGATGGCGGTGCCCACCCGGTGGGATCCGGTGAAGCTGATGCCGTCCACCTGGGGGCTGCCGACCAGGGCATCGCCCACATCCCGGCCCGAGCCGGTGATGTAGTTGATCACCCCCGCGGGCACGCCTGCCTCCACCAGGGCCTCCACCAACAGGAGGGCGATGTGGGGGGTGAAGGATGCGGGCTTGAAGACCACGGTGTTGCCGTAGATCAGGGCCGGCGCGATCTTCCAGGCCGGGATGGCGATGGGGAAGTTCCAGGGGGTGATGACCGCCACCACCCCCAGGGGCTCCCGCCGGGTGTAGAGGAGCTCGCCCTGGACATTGCTGGGAAAGGTCTGGCCTCCCATGCGCCAACCCTCCCCGGCGTAGTAGCGGAAGATGTCCCGGGCTCGGTGGACCTCGCCCAGGGCCTCCCGGTAGGTCTTGCCCTCCTCCCGGGTCAGGGCCCGGGCCATCTCCTCGGCCCGGGCCTCGATGAGGCGGCTGGCCCGATCCAGGATCGCGCCCCGTTGGGGCGGGGGCATGCTGGCCCAGCCCTCCAGGGCCGCCCGGGCTGCGGCGACGGCCCTCTGGACGTCCTCGGGCGTGGCCGCGGGGAACTGGCCGATGACGTCGTCCGTGCGGGCCGGGTTGTGGCTCTCGAAGGTCGCGCCGCTGGAGGAATCCACCCACTGGCCGCCGATCAGGTTGCGGAACTGGGTCATGGCTTGGCACCCTCCTGTGTTCGGGGTTGTGGTCACTCGTTCCGGAAGGCGCTCCGGGAGTCTACGCCGCCACCGGGTTCTCCAACACCAGGTCGCCGACGCCGATCCGCACCCGGTCGCCGGGTTGAAGGCTGAACTCGTCCGGGGGCACGATGCCGGTCCCGGTCATGAGCAACACGCCCTGGGGGAAGTCCAGCTCCCGGAACAGGTACTGGGCCAGCTCCGATGGCCTCCGCTTCATCTGCCCGGTTCCGATGGCGCCGTGGAACACCGGCTCCGTCCCCCGGAAGATCTCCAGAAAGATGGTCAGCTCCTGGAGCGTCCCCTCGGGAAGCAGGCGAATGGCCGGGCCCACCGCGCACGAGCCATTGTAGATCTTGGCCTGGGGCAGATAGAGGGGGTTCTCGCCCTCGATGTCCCGGGAGGACATGTCGTTGCCCGCGGTGTAGCCCACGATCTCCCCGTAGGCATTGAGCACCAGGGTGAGCTCGGGTTCCGGCACGTTCCAGGCCGCGTCCCGGCGGATGCGCACCGGCTGTCCAGGCGCCACCACCCGCCAGCCGGGGGCCTTGAAGAAGAGCTCCGGCCGCTGGGCCCGATAGACCTGCTCGTAGACATCGGCCACCGCGGACTCGGCCCTGCGGGCGTCCCGACTGCGCAGGTAGGTGACGCCGCTGCCCCATACCTCCTGTTGGGGCTCCACCGGGGCCAACAGCGGGCCATCTGCCGGGGCCTGGAGGCCCGGACGGATCTCCTGGAGCAGGGCCATCAGGTGGGCTCGGGGCAGGGCCAGGAGGCCTGCCAGGGTGAACCCGGCCGGGAGGGCGCGCCCATCCAGCGCCCAACGGGCCCCCTGGGGAGTGGGATGCCGGGTGAGCTCCATGGTGCTGTCTTCCTCCGGTGTGTGGAGTTCCCACATCGGTGTACCGGCCACGTGCCTCCTCTAGGATAGCCCAAGCCGGCCTGGCTCGCAACCGCAGTCCTCGGGGCGAGATTGACAAGGGAGACGGGCTGTGCCACAATACCGCACCGTCCGCGGACGAACCGGTTGCCCAATCTCGGCGGAGAGCCCATGTCTGCCTCCCACGATCCCGCCTTTGCCCAGCCACCGGAATGGGTCGCCCACGCCATCTTCTACCAGATCTTCCCCGACCGCTTTGCCCGCAGTCCCCGCAATCCCCTGCCCCCGGGCATTCGCCTGAAGCCCTGGGGAACCCCGCCGGAGGAGCAGGGCTTTCAGGGCGGTGATCTCTACGGCATCGTGGACCGTCTGGACTATCTGGACGAGCTGGGCATCAACGCCATCTACCTGAACCCCATCTTCGCCTCCGCGGCCAACCACCGCTACCACACCTACGACTACTTCCAGGTGGATCCCCTGTTGGGGGGCAATGCCGCCCTGCGGGAGTTGCTGGACGCGGCCCACGAACGGGGCATCCGGGTGGTGCTGGATGGGGTCTTCAACCACGCCAGCCGGGGATTCTGGGCCTTCCACCACATCCTGGAGAACGGCCCGGACTCCCCGTACGTGGACTGGTTCACGGTTCGAGGCTGGCCCCTACACGCCTATTGCCGGGATGAAGGGCTCTCCCATCCCCTGAACTACGCGGCCTGGTGGGACCTTCCGGCCCTGCCCAAGTTCAACATCCACAACCCTGGGGTCCGCGACTACCTCCTCCGGGTGGCTCGCCACTGGATGGAGTTCGGCGCGGACGGCTGGCGGCTGGACGTGCCCCAGGAGATCGACGACGTGGCCTTCTGGCAGGCATTCCGACAGGTGGTCCGGGAGGCGAATCCCCAGGCCTACCTGGTGGGGGAGATCTGGGGGGCAGCCCAGGAATGGCTTCGGGGGGACCGGTTCGACGGGGTGATGAACTACATCTTCAGCCGTCTGGCCCTGGGCTTCTTCGCCGCGCGCACCCTGCGCCCCGGGTACAGGCCCGGCGGATACCCGCTCCACCGCCTCCGCGCGGAGGCCTTCGCCCAAGGGGTCCACGAAATGCTGGCCCTCTACGAGTGGCCCGTGCTCCTGGCCCAGCTCAACCTGCTGGACAGCCACGACACGGCCCGGGCCCTGTGGACCGTCCAGGGAGACGAGAGCGCCCTGCGCCTCTGCGTCCTCTTCCAGATGACCATGCCCGGCGCGCCCTGCATCTACTATGGGGACGAGATCGGCATGACCGGGGGGCCGGACCCCGGATGTCGCGGGGCCTTCCCCTGGCACGACCCGGCCCGCTGGAACCACGGGCTCCTGGAGTTCTACCGGCAGGCCATCGGGCTGCGTCGCCGTTTTGTGGCCCTGCGCACCGGCGATTTCGAGACCCTCCACGCCGGGCAAGGGGTCTATGCCTTTGCTCGAGCCCAGGGCCAGGAACGGCTGTTGGTGGCCTTCAATGCCTGGCGTCGTCCCCGCCAGGCGACGATCCCCCTGGGCCGGCTGCTCTCCCCAGATGGCCGCTTCCGGGCCGTCTGGGGAGAGGGCGACTACACCGCCCACGGAGGCGCCCTCTCCGGGGTCCGGATCCCGCCCCGGAGCGCCCTGATCCTGCGGGAAACCACCGCTTGAGCGGGGCCAAGCCGACATCCCAACATCCCGGGCTTCCATCATCCGCACCACCTCCCAGCAGGATGGACCATCATGGCCGAGATCTCTCCGGTGTTCATCGTCCTCAACCCGTACTCCGGCCGGGGACGGGGCGAGCGTATCGCGGGCCGCATCCGCCGGGCCTTCCAGGAGGCGGAAGTGCCCTTCCGCCTGGTGATCACCGACGGCCCGGGCCACGCCATCGAGCTGGCCCGGCGTGCCCGGGCGGACGGCTTCCCGATCGTGGCGGCCGCAGGTGGAGACGGCACGGTGAACGAGGTGGTCAACGGCCTGGCCCAGGCCGTGGGGCCGGACGCGCCGGTGGGCACCCTGCTGGTGTTGCCCATCGGTTCGGGCAACGACTTCGCGGCCATGGCCGGAGCCCCCCGAGAGCTGGTCCGGGCCGCGCGCAGTGTACGGGAGGGGCGCCTGCACGCGGTGGACCTGGGCCATGCCCGCCTGGTGACCGCCGACGGAGGCGCGGTGGAGCGCTACTTCGACAACAACATGGGGTTGGGCTTTGAGGCCCAGGTCACGGTGGAGAGCCAGAGGATTGCCCGACTGCGGGGCTTCCTCATCTACCTGGGAGCCGTCTTCATGGCCCTGCGCCGCTACGACCAGCCCCATGTGGAGCTCACCTGGGTGGACGAACAGGGGGTGGAGCACCGACGCGCCCAGCCCGCCCTCCTGGTCACCTTCGGCAACAGCCGACGCACCGGCGGTGGCTTCTACCTGACCCCAGACGCGAAGATGGACGATGGCCTGTTGGACATGGGCGTGGCGGACGCGCTCACCACCGTCCAGATCCTCAAGTTGCTGCCCCTGACCCTCTTCGGAGCCCACCGGAACAGCCCGGTCTTCCACCTGACCCGTTGTCGGGAGGCCCACCTGCGCTTCCAAGGGCCCGTGCCGGTCCACACGGACGGAGAGGTGATCACCGAGGCCGCGGTGGAGGCCCATGTGACGGTCCAGCCGGGCCGGCTCCGGCTCCTTCTGCCCCGATGAACTCCCGGACCTCTTCGACTCCGCCGGCCTCCTTCCACCTCCCACGCCTTGCCGCCCGGCTCTGTCCACAGCGCCCCAGGTCCCCAGGGACCTGTCAGGGCGGACAGGGAGGGCGGCACATCTTCCTTGTGGCTACATTCCTTGTGCCTGCAGGAACTTTCACCGCCCCTGGCGATCTGGTATAATCCTTCCATCGGGTTGCTTCAACCATCTGGACTTCTTGCCCCGGCGTCCAAGCCGCAGGCTGAGGGAGGTTCGGGGTGTCCCAAGCGGAGGTCCTCAGCGTGGCCGAGATGCATTCTGCGGGCCGGACACGCGCCACCTCCCCAGGGCCGGGACAGGCCCACAGCGCCCTGCCCCCACACCCAGCTCCTCAGGGAGCGATCCTCACACCGGGCACTGCTGTGGCGGAACTGCGGGTCGCCCTTCGGGAGGGGCCCTGGCGCATCGCCGCGGCCTGGTCCCTGTTCGCCGCCCTCCTGGCCACAGGCATCCTCCGCCGTCCCGACACCTTGGACGGTCCTCGGCTGCTCCTGCTCTTCCTCCTGGCCGACCCCCTGTGGGGCGGCATATGGGCCGCGCTGACGCGGCCGGAGACCGTGGAGGAGGCCGCTGTCCAGGCCCGTCCCCTGTCCCTGCACCTGCCCTACCTGCAGGACGGTTCGCCGGCGGCCCGGCTGTTGGGGATCCACGGCCTCAACGAGCAGACCTTGCGGGTTCGCCTGGCGTTGCCCATCGTGGCCCTGGGCCTGGGGGTGGCCTGGGTCCTGGGCCCGGTGGCCCTGGGGCTCACCGGCCTGGCCATCGGTGCCAGCCTGGGCGGTCGGGTGGCCCAGAGGACCGCGGCCGTGCCGTTGGGGCTGTTCCACAGCCTGATGGCCGTGGCCCTGCCCTGGAGCCTGGGCCTGCTCCTCACACCGGGTGGCTGGGAGGGCGATTGGAAGCCCTGGAGCGCAGCCCTGCTGTGGACCCTGCTGCTCTGGGCCGGACATCAGGCCGTGGGCGGGGAGGGGCCTCGGCTCTTTCGGTGGGCCCTGATCCTGGCACAGGTGGGGCTGTTGGCCATCTTCGTCCTCCGCGTCCAGCCCCTGTGGGTAGGCCTGCTGACGCTCTTCTTCCTGCCCACATGGTGGGCCGTGGCCCAGAGGACCTCCCTCCACCGAGCCCTGCCCTGGTGGACCCTGGCCATGGGGTTGACCGGACTGGGGCTGGGCAGCCCCTGAACCGGATCGCATCCATCAACCTGGATCCTCAACCTGGATCCATCGACCTGGAAAGAGAGGCTCCATGGGGACTTCCCGCAACCGCACCCCTGCACCGCCTGGCCCCCCTGGGTCGGCACCCCCGGCCACGGCCTCAGGCCCCGTCTCCTCCCAGGGGACCGACCTCCACCGTGACCGTCGTCCGGATAAGGGCTCCGCGACGGTCACGGTGGAGGCCGTGCGCCGGGATCCGGAGGTCCGGGCCTTCATCGAGAAGGCCAACGAATCCCTGCGGGCCCTGGGCTACACCGAACACGGCCACCGCCATGCCGCCCTGGTGGGCAACATCGCGGAGAACATCCTGCGCCACCTGGGATACGATGGCCGGACCTGCGAACTGGCCCACATCGCGGGCTACCTCCACGATATCGGCAACCTGGTCCACCGGGACAACCATGCCCAGACCAGCGCCCTGCTGGCCTGGTCCATCCTGCGGCGGCTGGGCATGCCGCCGGACGAGGCAGCCACGGTGATGAACGCCATCGGCAACCACGAGGAGGAACGGGGGACGGCCACCACCCCTGTGGCCGCCGCGGTGATCATCGCGGACAAGGCCGATGTCCATCGCAGCCGGGTCCAGAACCCAAACATGGCCGCCTTCGACATCCACGACCGGGTGAACTACGCGGCCACCCACAGCTTCGTGCGGGTCCGGGCCGAGGAACGGATCATCGCCCTGGAGCTGACCATCGACACCTCCTTCGCCCAGGTCATCGAGTACTTCGAGATCTTCCTGGATCGGATGACCATGGTCCGCCAGGCCGTGGCGTTCCTGGGCTGCGAATTCCAGCTCATCATCAACGATGTGCGCTTTTCCTGAGGGGACGCTCAGCCCCCACGGGGCACCGCCAGATCGAACACCATCGAGTTCGGACGAGTCGAGGTAGGGGCCATGCGGATCGTACGTTTTCTGGCCGATGTGCAGGAGAGCCCGGAGCAGGCCCGGTGGGGCCTGCTGGTGGACGATCTGGTCTACCCCCTGGCCCGGGCACCCTACGAGAGCCCTCGGCTGAACCGGGGGTTCGCGCCGGAGATCGACGGCCCCCCTCACCTGTGTTCCCAGGTCCGGCTGGTGGCCCCGGTGGTGCCCCGGAAGATCGTGTGCGTGGGGCGCAACTATGCGGCCCACGCGGAGGAGCGGGGACATCGGCCGCCCCCGGAACCCCTCCTCTTCCTGAAACCACCCTCCGCGGTGATCGGTCCCGGCGAGCCCGTGGTCCTGCCCTCCGTCAGCCAACGGGTGGACCACGAGGCCGAGCTGGCCGTGGTGATCGGCAAACGGTGTCGATACGTCAACCCCCAGGATGCCTGGAACGTGGTGCTGGGCTACACCTGCGCCAACGACGTCACGGCCCGGGATCTCCAGGACCGGGATGGCCAGTGGGCTCGGGCCAAGGGGTTCGACACCTTCTGCCCGGTGGGCCCCTGGATCGACACCCGGTTCGAGCCCAGTCGACGCACCATCCGCTGCCTGGTGAACGACGAGTTGAGGCAGGAGGGAACCACCGACCAGATGGTCTTCCCGATCCCGTCCCTCCTGGCCCACATCTCCAACTGCATGACCCTGGAGCCCGGCGATCTCGTCCTGACCGGCACCCCTGCCGGCGTCGGTCCCCTTCGGCCAGGAGACACCGTCACCGTGGACGTGGAAGGGCTGGGTGCCCTTGCCAATCCGGTGATGGCCGGCATCTGATCCCCTGCCCGGGGGCAGGGATCCACAGACACCCACATCCTGGAAAGGATCGCCTATCATGGGCACACCTTCCCTGCAGCACTTCATCGAGATCGAGGACCTCACGGGCGAACAGTTCTGGGGCCTGCTGGGCCTGGCCCGACGCCTGAAGGAGGAGTGGCTCCGCACCGGCCACAACGAGCCCATCCTGGCGGGAAAGAACCTGGCCATGGTCTTCCAGAAGCCCTCCCTGCGCACCCGGGTGAGCTTCGAGATGGGCATGCGCCACCTGGGAGGCCACGCGGCCTACCTGAGCCCCCAGGAGATCGGCCTGGGCCAGCGGGAGAGCGTGCCCGACGTGGCTCGGGTGCTCAGCGGCTACGTGGAGGGCCTCATGGCCCGGGTCTTCGACCACGCCCACCTGGTCGCGCTGGCCCGTTGGGCCACGGTGCCGGTGATCAACGGCCTGAGCGACTACAGCCACCCCTGCCAAGCCCTCGCGGACCTCTTCACCCTGTGGGAGCACTGGAGCTGGGGCGAACTGGCCGGCAGGGTCCTGGCCTACGTGGGGGATGGCTCCAACAACGTGGCCACCAGCCTGATCATGGCCGCAGGCAAGGTGGGCATGCGGGTGGTGGTGATCTCCCCGCCCAACTACACCCCAGACCCGGCGGTGGTGACCCGGAGCGGCGCGGAGGTGACCATCACCGCGGACCTGAACGCCGTGCGGGGCGCGGACGTCCTCTACACGGACGTGTGGGTCAGCATGGGGCAGGAGGCGGAACGGCAGCGCCGTCTCGCGGCCCTGGCTCCCTACCAGGTGAACCCGACCCTGGTGGAGCGAACCGGCAACCCCGACGTGGTGGTGATGCACTGCCTGCCCGCCCACCGCGGGGAGGAGATCACCGACGAGGTCATGGACGGCCCCCACAGCATCGTCTTCCCCCAGGCCCACAACCGCCTGCATGCCCAGAAGGCCCTCCTGGCCCACCTGCTGGGCAACGTGCCCCTGGAGTAGAGCCCGGCATGTCCGACGTCCTGGCCATCCTGGCCCGCCTGAGCGACTGGCGCAACCTGCTGGACTTCACCCTGGTGGCCCTCTTCTTCTACGCCATCCTGCGGCTGATCCAGGGCACCCAGGCCATGCAGCTCCTGCGGGGCATCCTCATCGTGGGGGTGATCGTGGTGGCGGTCAGCCGCACGGTGGAGCTCACCGCGTTCGGATGGCTCCTGCGCAACAGCTCCCTGTTGATCCTGGTGGCCATCCCGGTGATCTTCCAGCCCGAGCTCCGGCGGGCCCTGGAACGGCTGGGCCGGGGCCTGCCCTTCCTGGCCGACCGGCCCGAGAGCACCGCCACCCAGGAGCTGATCACCCAGATCGTCCGGGCCTGTGAACAGATGGCCAACGAACGCTTCGGAGCCCTGGTGGTCATCGAGGGGCTGACCAGCCTGGGCGAATACATCGAGCGGGGCATCCGGGTGGACGGTGCGGTGAGCGCGGAGCTGTTGGTGACCATCTTCTATCCGGGGACCCCCCTCCACGACGGCGCGGTCATCATCCGCGAGGGGCGACTGGCCGCGGCCTCCTGCGTGCTCCCCCTGACCATGCGGGAGCTGGCCGACCCACAGCTCGGCACCCGCCACCGGGCCGCCATCGGGATCAGCGAGGTCTCCGATGCCATCTCCATCGTGGTCTCGGAGGAACGGGGCACCATCTCGGTGGCCCGCAACGGCCGTATCGTGCGCCGCATCGACCCCAACCGACTGCGCCGCATCCTGACAGACTTCTTCAACCCCCGGGCCGAGGAGACCCATGTGGAACCGACGGTGGAAGCGGCTCCAGCCGAGCGCTAGGCAGGGTGCCCGGCCCGGGGGCGAACGGCAAAGCCCCTGGGTGGAGCGCCTCTACACCATCGCCATGTCCATCTTCCTGGCCCTGGTGGTGTGGATCTTCGCGATCTACCAGGAGAACCCCCCGGTCCGCCGCCCGGTGGAGGGGATCCCCATCGAGGTGCGAGGCCTGGGAGAAGGTCTCCAGACCCTGCAGGACCTGAGCAAACGGACGGTCTCCCTGACCATCCGGGCCCCCCAACGGATCGTGGACACCCTCCAGCCCGACGATTTCCAGGCCTACATCGACCTGAGCGACCTGGGGCCCGGCACCCACGACGTGGTCGTCCAGGTCCAGAGCCTCTTCCCCGACGTGGAGATCCTGGACACCCAGCCCCAACAGCTCCGGGTCCAGATCGAACGGGTCACCAGCCGGCCGGTGCCGGTCCGAGTGGACATCATGGACCTGCCCGCCACGGGCTATGTCTGGCAGACCCCCATCGTGGAGCCCATGACGGTCACCGTCCGAGGACCGGAGACCCTGGTGGCCGAGATCCGGCATGCCGTGGCCGAGGTCTACCTGCGGGGGGCCAAGTCCCCGGTGGAGATCACCCGCCCCCTGGAACCCCGCAACAGCCTAGAACAGGGGGTGGAACGGGTGATCCTGGAGCCGGCCGTGGCCCGGATCGTGGTGCCCATCGTCCAGCAACCTGGCCGAAAGGAGGTGGCCGTCCTGGTCCAGATCGAGGGCCAGCCGGCCCCCGGGTATCGCATTGCCAGCGTGAAGACCGAGCCCTCTACCGTGATCCTGACCGGCCGCCCGGAGATCCTGCGCAACGTTCCCGGCTACGTGGAGACCCCTTCCCTCTCCATCGACGGCGCCACCAGCGAGATCCGCCAGCGGCTCCCGTTGCTGCTGCCCCCAGATGTCAGCGTGGCCGGGGACCCCAGCGTGTTGGTCACTGTGGTCATCGAACCCATCGAGAGCAGCCTGACGGTGAAGGCCCAGCCCACGGTCCAGGGCCTGGGCCCGGAGATGGTGGCCACCGTCTCCCTCCAACAGGTGGACGTCATACTGAGCGGCTCCCTGCCGCGGCTGGAGGAGCTGGCCCCGGAGGAGATCCAGGTGGTCCTGGACCTCTCTGGCCTCCTTCCAGGAAGCCACGTGGTCGAGCCCACGGTCATCGTGCCCGAGGGGATCCGGGTCGAAGGGGTGCTGCCACCGGCCATCGAGGTCCAGATCGAGTCCACCGCCACACCCACACCCACGGCCACCCCAACGCCCACCCCCGGCGCGGAGGGGGCCAATGCGGAGGAGCTCCAGCCACCACCAGCCCCAGGCACCCCAGCACCCACCCAGACGCCCGGGGGCACCCTGCCCCCGGTGGTGGAACCGACGCCCACCCCCTAGACGTCTTGAGGGGGACACCGGAGAAGACCGTGCCGAGAGGTCCGTGGAGAGACCCTAGCGTGAACTGAGCCACCAATGTCCCGACGAAATCCTGTGATTGCCCTGGTAGGTCGGCCCAACGTGGGCAAGTCCAGCCTGTTCAACCGACTGATCGGGGAGCGCACCGCCATCGTGGAAGATCTGCCCGGCACCACCCGGGACCGCCTCTACGGCGAGACCGAGTGGAACGGCATCCCCTTCGTGGTCATCGACACGGGCGGACTGGAGGCCGAGCGGCCGACCGTGGCCCCGAGACGCACGGCCCAGCCCATCTCCCGCTCCCAGGGCTCGGCCCCCTTCGTCCAGGAGATCCGGAACCAGGTCCACCTGGCCCTGGAGGAGGCGGACGTCATCGTCTTCGTGGTGGACGGCAAGGAGGGCCTGACCGCAGCGGACGAGGACGTGGCCGAGCTCCTGCGGGAGACGCCCAAGCCGGTCCTCCTGGCCGTCAACAAGGCCGAGAGCCCCGAACGCCAGCTCAACGCGGCCGAGTTCTGGGCCCTGGGGCTCGGAGAGCCTTTGCCGGTCAGCGCCTACCACGGCATCGGCGTCGGCGACCTGTTGGATCGGGTGGTGGAGGCCTTGCCGGACTGGGCCAAGGCCCAGGATCCGGCCCCACAGGACGACGACACGGTGGACATCGCCATCGTGGGCCGCCCCAACGTGGGCAAGAGCAGCCTGTTGAACGCCCTCATCGGCCAGGAGCGGGCCATCGTCAGCCAGGTGGCCGGCACCACCCGGGACCCCATCGACACCGAGCTCCTCTACGACGGCCAGCAGGTCTGTCTGATCGACACCGCAGGCATCCGCCGTCGCGGCCGGGTGGAGCCCGGCATCGAGCGGTACAGCGTCATGCGGAGCCTGCGGGCCATCGACCGGGCCGACGTGGCCCTCCTCCTGGTGGACGCCACCGAGGGGGTCACCGCCCAGGACGCCCACATCGCGGGCCACATCCTGGACCGGCACAAGGGTGTGGTGGTGGTGGTGAACAAGTGGGACGCGGTGGAGAAGGACAGCCACACCATGGTGGAGTACACCCGCCGCATCCGGAAGGAGCTCCAGTTCCTGGACTACGTGCCCATCCTCTTCATCAGCGCGTTGACCCGACAGCGGGTGCACAAAGTGTTGCCCACCGCCCTGCAGGTGGCCCAGGAACGGCGTTTCCGCATCCCCACCGGAGAGCTGAATCGGCTCGTCCAGGACGCCTACGCCCGGACGCCGCCGCCGAGCCGGCAGGGCCGTCGGCTCCGCATCTACTACGCCACCCAGCCGGACGTGGAGCCGCCCACCTTCATCCTCTTCGTGAACGACCCAGACCTGGCCCACTTCTCCTACCTCCGCTACCTGGAGAACCAGATCCGGCACTACCACCCGTTCGTGGGCACGCCCATCCGCCTGGTGCTGCGCCCCCGCGAACGCGGTGGACGGAAGGGAAGGCGCTGAACCATGGCCAGGGTGACGGGATTTCTGCGGACCTACCGGATCGAGCTCCTCCTCCTGGCGGGCCTGGCCGCGGCCACAGCCTTCTTCGTCTACCTGGGCTACGGCCTGGCCCGCCCTGTCCAGGACGAACTGGTCTTCTCCGGAGAGCGGGCATTTGCCTACGCCGAGACCCAGATGGCCTTCGGGCCCCGGGTGACCGGAACCGAGGCCAGCCGCCAGATGACCGACTGGCTCATCGGCGAGCTCCAGGACCTGGGCTGGGACGTCTACGTCCAGAACTTCAACCCCGTGCCCGACGTGGAGGGCCGGAACATCATCGCGGTCAGCGGACAGGGCCAGGCCATCGTCCTGGGCACCCACTACGATTCCCGGATGGTGGCCGACCGGGACCCGGATCCCGCCCGCCGCTCGGAGCCCGTCCCCGGAGCCCACGACGGCGCCTCGGGGGTGGCCGTGTTGCTGGAGCTGGCCCGCTCCCTGAACGTGGCCGCGATGGATCGGGCCGTGTGCCTGGTCTTCTTCGACGCGGAGGACAACGGCCGGATCCCCGGCTGGGACTGGATCCTGGGCAGCCGTTACTTCGTGGAGAACCTGGCCGGTGTGCCGAGCTGCTCCCCCGTGGCCTTCGCGGTCATCGTGGACATGGTGGGCGACGCCGACCAACAGCTCTACCGGGAACGGAACAGCACCCCGGAACTGGTGGACGCCATCTGGGAGACCGCGGCCCAGCTGGGGTACAGCCGGTGGTTCATCGACGAGCCCCGCTACCGGATCCTGGACGACCACATCCCCTTCCTGGAGGCCGGCATCCCCGCGGCGAACATCATCGACTTCGACTATCCCTACTGGCACACCACCCAGGACACCCTGGACAAGCTCTCGCCGGAGAGCCTGGCCCGGGTGGGCCGCACCCTGGAGGTCTGGCTGGAGAGCGGCGCGGCCTGGGGGCCCCCACCGTGAGGGGCCAAGCCCAACAGGGCAAAGGGCTCGCCTGCCCCCGTCACCGCCAGTCCACCCGATAGAGGAGATAGCGCTGGAGCGGCCGGGCCCCCAGGGCGACCAGGAAATCCGGGCCAGGCCCCCGGGTGGAGACCGGCCCGATGCTGAGCTCTCGCCATCCCTGCCCGCGGGCGTGGTCCAGGACCTGCTGCCAGAGCTGACGCCCGACGCCCTGCCGGCGCCACGGAGGGAGGACCCCGAACCACACCACATGTCCTCGGACCGCGGGACGTCTCCGGAGCCAGGCCAGCCACAGGCATCGGAGCCAGCCCCGCCCGCCTCCCGTGCGGTGGAGGGCCCACCCCCGATCGGCCTGGACCACCGCCAGACCCACGGCCTCCCCCGCCACATGGGCAACCCATCCCCACATCCGTTCCTGGGCCACCCAGCGCCACAGAAAGTCTACCTCCAGAGCATCGGGAGGGGGGAAATCGCCCCATCCGGACATGGCCACCTGGGCCAACTCGGGCACAACCGAGAACCGTTGCCTCAGGTCCACCGGGCTCAGGCGGGCCGGGCCCTGGATCGCCGCCGGCTCAACAGGCACATCCACGTGGTAGAGCTGGGCCCGGACCACCGGCTGGGCAAAGGCCTGGAAGAGTTCCGGGACATAGGGCGGGGCGTAGGCCGAATGGGGCGGCGGCAGGCGATCGAAGGGCACCTGGAGCACACCGCTCCCCAGATGGGGGGAGAGGCCGGTGGGGAGGATCAGCCCTCGGAAACCCTGGGGCGCCAGGATCTCCTCGGCTTTGGCCAGAAAGCGCTCCAGGCTCTCCCGGTCGTTGGCCACATGGACCAGCGCCGCGTAGGCCCGGGCATCCTCGCGACGGGGATCCGTGAGGAGCACCCCTGCCACCACCGGGACCTCGAAGAGCGGGCCCAACAGGAGCTCCGGCGCGTGGAGGGCTTCCCGGCGGGGTGGACGACGTGGGCGGGGGAGGGCCTCCCCCGCGAGCGGGCGGGGCTCCATCCGAGCCAGATGGGGATGCCAGCCCCGGGCATGGAACAGGGAGCGCCACGTGCCCCAGTCGGGGGGCACCCAGCGGGGATCCTCCCGGTAGAGGGCCCACCAACGGCGGCTGAAGTCCCGCCGCTGCCAGCGGCTCTCGGCCAGGTGAAAGCGGTAGTTGAAGTAGCCGGCGTACATGGACATCTGCGAGCCCTGGAGCCGTCGGCTGTTCCGGTGGGCCTGGAGGGAGATCAGGTCCTTTCCACCGCCCTGGTCAACAGCACTGGAAAGGGGCCAGGCTGTAGGCCAGTACCCCGTTCCAGAGCGCCAGAAGGCCCAGGAGGGTCCACCGGTGCCACGCCCTCCAGGGAAGGGCCAGGGCAAAGAGCAGGGGAAAGGGCATGAGAAAGGCCCACAGCCGGCCGATCTCCCCCCGGGTGACGCCGCTCAAGTCCAGGAACGCCAGGACCAACCAGAAGATCCCGGCCAGGCCGGCCAGATCGCGCCAGCCCCGAGCACGGGGCGCCCGGTGCCAGAGGGCCAGGCTCCCGGCCACGCCCAGGAGCGCCGGGGCCGGCCCCAGCCAGAGGGCGAAATCCACCAGGTTCATCCACAGCCAGACCCCGTACTCTCGATGCACGGTGACCAGGGCATAGTGGGTGGCCAGGGCCTGTCGCATGATGGCAAACGGATCCATTCCCCAGACCATGTAGGCCAGCAGCCAGGGCAGGGCTACTCCCAAGGCCATGAGGGCCATCCCACCCAGCAGAGGCAGGATCCACAGAGGTTCCAGGCGAGCCCGGGCCTCTCGCCAGACCATCCCCTCCCGCCAGAGGAGATGGAGGCCCACCATCAGCCCAAAGACCAGGTTGCCGTAGCTGAGCCAGGAAAGCAGGCTGAGCCATAGCCCCGCCCATAGCCAGTCCAGCCACTGGCCCCATCCCCGGTAGTGGAGGTCCCAGAGGCGGTTCTGGCCCCGTAGGGCCAGGCCCCAGGCCAGCAGCCCCAGCCCTGGGTAGAGGGTGTCCCATTGGAGATAGAAGAGGGTCAAGGGCGGGATGAGGGGAACCATCAGCGCGAACCCCAGGGCCAGATCCCGACGGATCGCCTCGGTGGGGAGGCGCAGGCCCCCCACGAAGAAGTAGGCCCCCAGGGGGGTCAAGGCTGTCAGCCCGGTCTGGATGAGCGAGGTGACGAAGGCCGAGGTCACCAGCGCATCCGGCAGGTGAGGCCAGTCCCGGCCGGGGAGGGCCCAGCTCCGAGCCATGGGCGCGAACCAACCGGTGAGGCCGGGCAGCCGCTCGAGGAGCTCCTGGAAGAGGGCGTAGAAGAGAAAGAGGCCCGGAGGGTGGGTCTGGGGTTTGTCGCTGAAGAAGGTGGGCATGGCCTCCACGTAGTGGAGGAGGGTCCACCGGATGCTCTGGACCTGGGCCGGGGCCAGGAAGTAGCCGTTCAGCGGCGGCGCGTAGGTGCGGAAGACCATCGTGTCCAACAGACTCTGTTCCCGCACCCAGGTCTGGGCCAACTGCCACCCGAAGAGAAAGGCCGTGGCGGCCGTCAGGCCCCAGCGGGCCCGACGGAGGCGGGATGGGGCGGTGAGCAGGGCCACAGCCACCCCGTAGGCCAGGAGAAGCCCACCATGGCCCAACAGGCGTAGGGGACGTTCCCAGCCCAGGGGCACATGGAGCCAGCGCCACCCTGGAGGCCACCGGCCATAGCCCCGGATCCACGGCCATGCGTCGGTGAACACCCCCCAGGCCGCGACCAGGGTGACAGCAGCCGTTGCCGCGATCAACAGGGTGAGCACGCGTGTGCGGGTCATCCAGGCCTCGCTCGCTACGGTTGCGTCACCGCAAGCCACCGGGCCTCGTCCGCGGCGTGGAGGCTGGCCAACACCACGCCCTCCCGCTCCACTCGGGCCAGCTCTGGGCGACGGGTGGCCCATTCAAGCTGGAGCGCGTACTCCGGGATCGCCCGGTTGAAGGTGGTCTGGCGGCGTTCGATCAGGGCGTAGTCCGCGTCCGCCAGGGTGCCCACCGCGAAGGGGACCCCCTGGTCGTCGTAGAAGCTTCCCCATCCGGGCGGACGCAGCAACACCAGGTCTTTCCGCAGCAGGCCCTGGCGCTGGTAGTAGTATATCACGTCCCAACTGTTGGGCATGACCCACAGGGTGCTCTGGGGGGGAAGTCGGTTGAGCCAGGGGAGGAACGCCCCGTAGGTGGCCGCGAAATAGGTGGTCTCCATCCCCAACGCCTGGGCCCCCCGAAGTCCCCCCACCAGCCGGCTGTAGTAGGCCAACTGGTACGGATGCAGGCGGGCGGTCTCCACGGCCCCGGGGAGCAGGAGCAGCAGGGCCAGGATCCCCTGCCCCCAGGCCGCCCGGAGCCGGCCCAACGGCGTCCGCGGGACAAGGGCTTGCCAGAGCCCGTCGAATCCCTCCCCGGCCAGGATGGCCAGATGGGCCAGGGCAGGCAGCAACAGGCGTTCCTGGTCGTGGATGGGGGTGGTGAAGGGCAGCGCATAGTAGCCCAGGACGGTGGCCATGCCCAAGAGGTGCAGCCCGATCCACGGCTCCACCCGGGGTGGGCCAGGGCGCCATCGAATCCCCCGGAAGGCGCCCACCCCCGCGAGAACCCACAGCGGCACCGGCGTGGTGATGGCCACCACCGCGGGCGGAACGAACCAGGGCGTGTCCACGTAGAGTTGGCCCGCGAACCATTGGCGAATCTCGTAGTGGCCCTGGAAGAACCGAACCCAGCGGAGAAGCCCGCCCACCGGGTCCTTCCAGATCCACGGCCATCCCAGGTAGAGGACCGCCAGGGCCACCGGCCCGCTCAGGGCCAGGAGGAGAAGATGTCGTGGGGTCCGCCGATAGAGGAGCAACCACAGCCCCCAGAAGGGCACCAGCAACACCCCGGTGATCTTGGTCAGCAGGGTGATCCCCAGCCCCACCCCGGCCCAAAGGCTGGCCGTGGCCCGGGGCTGCGGGGGGCGAAAGCACACGTAGAAGAGGCCGGTGGCCAGGATCCACGCGGCCGCCACCGGGAAGTCCAGGGTGTTCAGGTGCATGTGGAAGAAGAGCCGGGGCATGGTGAGCCAGGCGGCCACGGCCATCAGGGCCACTCGGGGATGGCGATGTCGGGCCAGGAAGCCGTACAGGATGCCCAGGGTCGCGCCGGCCAGGACCATGGTGCCCACTCGATGGGAGAGGGGCGCCGGAAGCCAGTTCCGGGTCCACGCCCATCCCAGGCCGTTGAGGATCCGGACCAGAGGAGGGTGTTCGTTGACCAGCCCCCAGCTCAGGCCGAAGGAAGTGGGCTCGAAGGCCTGGGCCAGGCGCCCCCGGGCCACCAGGCCCAGCCAGCGCGCCGCCCGTTCAGCCGCCTCGCTGTAGATGGGCTCGTCCCAGGTGACACCGATGGGGCCCGCGGTGGACACCAGGAGGGCGACGGTGGAGAGGCCCACCACCAGGGAGGTTCCGTAGAGGATCCGCGCGCGCGGCGTCTCGGGGGACATGGCTCTCGCGACTCAACGACGCAGACATCCGGGGCGACGTGCCCGCTCGCCCAAAGGCGGAGTATACACCACCGGGGCCTCGATCCGCGAAACCGGGGACCCCAGACGGGTTCCGGGCGTGGGCGTCGGGGCAGAGAGGGCCCCCGGCAGAGATGCCAGGGCACGGGTGGCAGGCCAGGGGGGCCTTGGACGAGCCCAAGGCCAGAGAGCGGCTCCATGGGGTCCCGCCCTGGACAGGGGACGGGACCCCGAGCGGGTCGTGAGGACAGGGCAATAGGGCCCCCGAGGAAGCGGACCGACGTCTCGAACGCGCGGACCTAGGTCTGGGCCGGCGTCCGCTCCAGGGCAACCCCCTGGACTGGGTTGCCCTCCTCGTCCAGGGGTTCCACCCCTTCGTAGAGGAAACAGGCCACGTAATGGCCGTCGCCCAGGTCGGTGAAGGCGGGCTCATACTCCCGACAGATGTCCATCACCTGGGGGCAGCGGGTGCAGAAGTTGCACCCCTTGGGCGGGTTGGCCGGGCTGGGGACATCCCCCTCCAGGATGATGCGCTGCCGCTTGCGCTCCACCTTGGGATCGGGGATGGGGACCGCGGAGAGAAGGGCCTTGGTGTAGGGGTGCAGCGGGTTCTCGTACAGCTCGTCCCGATCGGCCAGCTCCACGATCTTGCCCAGATACATGACCGCGATCCGGTCGGAGATGTGGCGCACCACGGACAGGTCGTGGGCGATGAAGAGGTAGGTGAGCCCCAGTTCCTGCTGGAGATCCTCCAGCAGGTTGATGATCTGGGCCTGGATGGAGACGTCCAGCGCGGAGATGGGCTCGTCGCAGACGATGAAGGAGGGGTTCACCGCCAGGGCCCGGGCGATACCGATGCGCTGTCGCTGGCCGCCGGAGAACTCGTGGGGATAGCGGTTGATGAAATAGGGGTTCAGCCCCACGATGCGCAGGAGCTCCTGGACCCGTTCCTGCCTCTCCTTGCGGCCGTTGCCGATGTTGTGGACCTCCAGGGGTTCCCCGATGATGCTGCCCACGGTCATGCGGGGATTCAGGGAGGCATAGGGATCCTGGAAGATCATCTGCATCTTGCGACGCATGCGCCGCAGATCGCTGGGTTTCATCTTCGTCAGGTCCTGCCCTTCGAAGAGGACCTCCCCCGACGTGGGCTCGTAGAGGCGGAGGATGGCCCGTCCCGTGGTGGACTTCCCACAGCCGGACTCCCCCACCAGGCCCAAGGTCTCCCCGCGGCGCAGGTCGAAGCTGATCCCGTCCACGGCCTTGATGCTGCCCACCCGACGCTGGAAGATGATCCCCCGGGTGATGGGGAAGTGCATCTTCAGGTTGCGGACCTGGAGCAGCGCGCCGTCGTTCTGGGCCTCGCTCCCCTGGGCCGAGCCATTGGTGGATGGTTGCCGGGTCTGTTCAGCACTCATGGTTGCGCAGCTCCCGTGGTCTGTTCGAAGTCGCTGGTCTCGTAGATGTTCACACCGGAGATGTCCACCCAACACGCGGCCCGTCGGTTCGGCCCCACCGGCTCCAGGGGCGGATTTTCCTCCCAACACCTGTCGATGACAAAGGGGCAGCGGGGGGCAAAGGGGCAGTGGGTGGGCGGATCCAACAGATCTGGGGGAAGCCCCTCGATGGGGATCAGCCGTTTCTGGCGGCCCAGGTCCAGACGGGGAATGGAGCGGAGCAGGCCCAGGGTGTAGGGGTGTCGGGGGCTCTCGTAGATCTCGTCCACGGGGGCCTCCTCCACGATGAAGCCCGAGTACATCACCAACACCCGGTCGGCCAGACTGGCCACCACCCCCAGGTCGTGGGTGATCCAGATGATGGCCATGCCCAGCTCTTCCTGCAGGCGCTTCACCAGCTCCACGATCTGGGCCTGGATGGTCACGTCCAACGCGGTGGTGGGCTCGTCCGCGATGAGCAGCTCGGGGTTGCAGCTCAGCCCCATCGCGATCATCACCCGCTGGCGCATGCCGCCGGAGAACTGGTGGGGATAGTCGTCGATGCGGGAGGCGGCGCCGGGGATGCCCACCATCTCCAACAGCTCGATGGCCCGCTTCCGGGCCTCCTCCTTGCCCATCCGTAGATGCAGTTCCAGGGCCTCGGTGATCTGGCGGCCGATGGTCAACACCGGGTTCAAGGAGGTCATGGGATCCTGGAAGATCATGGCGATGCGCTTGCCCCGGATCCGCCGCAGCTCCTCCTCGCTCAGCTGGAGCAGGTCCTGGCCGTCGAACCAGGCCTCCCCGTCCACGATCTTGCCCGGGGGCTCGGGGATCAGGCGGATGAGGGACATGACGCCCACGCTCTTGCCGCTGCCCGACTCACCCACGATGGCCACCGTCTCGCCCTCGTTCACCTCGTAGGAGATGCCGTTGACCGCGTGGACGATGCCATCCTGGGTGAAGAACTGCGTCTTGAGGTTCTTGACTTCCAGTAATTTCCCCATCTGGGCCGCTCCTTCGATGCGTGGGTACGTGGGCCAAACTCCGGTCTGCGACGCGGGGGATGAGATGTCGAGACCAGCGGTAGCGTAATCCTAACAACGATGGGGGACTTTGTCAATCGCGTTTCCAGGACGCCCCGGGCCCTCCCACCCCGAGAAACCACCTGGCCGGCCCTGGACCGAACCCGGCCTCCCATGCCCCCAGGCGACTTCCGGGGCCCGTGGACGGGCCCCCGTTGCCGGCCACCGGAGGGAAAGACCCGTCCACTTGATGGAACGTCCCATCGATGGTAGGCTTGAACCCGGAACGCACCGGTGCGGCCTGACAGCCTTCGGGGACAGGTTCGGCATGGCCACGCAGCCCGAGGACACCCAGCGCCCATCCCGTTGGGACGAAGACCGGAGACAGCGCCTGGACCAGGCCCGACGCAGGCGCCCCCGCCGGACCCTGGAACAGTGGCGGGATCTCACCTCCGAGATCCTGGAAGAGGCCATGGCCCGGGGGGAGTTCGACAATCTGGCCGGCCAGGGCAAACCCCAGGAGCTGCAGCCCAATCCCAACGAGCCGCCCGAGCTGGCCCTGGCCCACAAGCTCCTCAAGGACAACGACCTGCCGCCGGCCTGGATCCTGGACCGCAAGGAGATCCTGGCCGAGATCCAGGAGCTGCGCGCGGAGATCCGCCGGACCTGGGCCTGGGTGGAGCACGCCCTGGCCCAGGAAGCGGTGGACGTGGCCGCGCTGCAGCGAAGCTGGGACCATCATCTGGCCCGCTGGGAGATCCACGTCCGCCAGATCAACGGCCGTATCCTGGACCTGAACCTGAGCCAGCCCTTCTGGTATCTGGAGCTCATGCGCCTACGCCTGGACGACGAGCTGCGTCGGGCCGGCGCCCGCCGCGAACTGGTCACACCGCCCCCATGACCAGTAATTCACGATTTTAGCCAAACGGAGGAGTGAGCATCCTCCGATGCGGCATCGCCTCCCTGGAATCGGCATCTGAGGATGCGAGGATGCCGACTCCGCTACGCATTCGTGAACTGCTGATGACCGCACCCATGCCGACCGAGCGCACGGAGCCGGATCCCCCCCAGGAGCTGCGGCCTCCCCTCAAGTGGGCCGGCGGCAAGCGCTGGTTGGTCCCCCATATCCGGCCCCTCTGGGAGGCCGCCGGGATGCCCCGGCTGGTGGAGCCCTTCTGCGGTGGCCTGGCCATTCCCCTGGCCCTTCGCCCCGCCCGAGCCCTGCTCAACGACATCAACCCCCACCTGATCCACTTCTACCGCTGGCTGCAGCGAGGCCTGGAGATCCGGATCCCCATGGAGAACGATCCGGAGCTCTACTACGCGCACCGGGCCCGCTTCAACCACCTGATCCGCTCGGGCCAGGAGGAGAGCCTGGAGGCCGTCTCCCTCTTCTACTACCTGAACCGGACCGGCTACAACGGCCTCTGCCGCTTCAACAAGCGGGGCGAGTTCAACGTGCCCATGGGCCGCTACAAGCGCATCCGCTACCGCCGGGATTTCACCGCCTACCGCCCCGTGCTGGCCTCCTGGACCTTCCGCTGGGGAGATTTCGAGAAGCTACGCCTGGAGCCCACGGACTTCCTCTACGCGGATCCGCCCTACGACGTGCCCTTCCGCCAGTACACCAAGGATGGCTTTGCCTGGGAAGACCAGATACGTCTGGCCGAGTGGCTGGCCCGACATCCGGGACCGGTGGTGGCCTCCAACCAGGCCACCGCCCGGATCCTGGCCCTCTACCGGGGCCTGGGCTTCCAGGTCCAGATCCTGGATGGCCCGCGCCGCATCGCGTGCACGGGAGACCGCTCGCCGGCCCAGGAGATCCTGGCCCTGCGCAACATCCCCGGAGAAGGCACGTCTCCGACTAGGCCATCCGGTGGCGCTGGATGAAGCGGGCCATGCGTTCCAGGGCCTCCTGGATGTGGGCCTCGGAGGCTGCGTAGGCACACCGCACGTGCCCTTCTCCCCCCTTGCCGAACACGCTCCCCGGGATGACGGCCACCTTCTCCTCCACCAACAGCCGCTCGGCAAAGGTGTATTCGTCCATCCCTGTGGACGCCACGCTGGGAAACGCGTAGAAGGCCCCTCGAGGCACCACACACGTCAGGCCCATCTGGTTCAGCCCCGCCACCATCAGCCGACGGCGCGCGTCGTACGCGGCCACCATGGCCTGGACCGCCTCCTCCGCGGCCGGGTCGGTCAGGGCGGCCAGGGCCGCGATCTGGCTGGGGGTGGGCGCGGACATGATGAGGTACTGGTGGATCTTCCGCATGGCCCCGATCAGCTCTGCCGGGCCCGCTGCATAGCCCACCCGCCATCCGGTCATGGCGTAGTCCTTGCTCATGCCCCCCAGGTGGATGGTCCGCTGGGCCATGCCCGGCAGGCTGGCGAACATCACGTGCTGGTGGCCGTCATAGACCAGGCGATCGTAGATCTCGTCGGAGATGACCAACAGGTCGTGCCTGGCCACCACCCGGGCGATGGCCAGGAGCTCCTCCCGGTCCATCACCGCGCCGGTGGGGTTGCAGGGATAGCCGATGAGCAGGGCCTTGGTCCGCGGGGTGATGGCCGCCTCCAGTTGTTCCGGGGTGGGAACGAACCGATGGCGGGCACAGGTGGGGATCTCCACCACGGTGCCGCCGGCCAGGACCACGTCCGCGGGGTAGGACACGAAGCACGGCTGGGGAACCAGGACCTCATCTCCTGGGTCCAGCAGGGCCTGCATGGCCAGGTACATGCCCTCGCTCACCCCTACGGTGACCAGCACCTCGGTCGCAGGATCGTAGCGAGGCCCCTGATAGCGACGATGGAGCATGGCCGCGATGGCCTCCCGCAGGGCCATCATCCCTGCGTTGGCGGTGTAGCCGGTCTGGCCCCGCTCCAGGCTGTTCAGGCCGGCCTGGAGGATGGGCGGAGGAGTGGTGAAATCGGGTTCCCCGATGCCCAGGCTGATGACGTCCTCCAGGGTGGCTGCGATGTCGAAGAAGCGGCGGATGCCCGATGGGGGCACCTGTTGGACCCGACGGCTGAGACGTCCCTGCAGAGGGCGCCCGGGGGAGTGGGGGTGGCTGTGCTGGGGCGGCTCCACGACCTGGACAGGGGCCTGGTAGCCGTGAAGAGATGGGGAGCAACGCTCGCGCATGGCTCGATCTCCTGGCGATCTCTCTGGAATTCCGCGGGAACAGGCCCGATCTCCGAACCCCAGAGCCGTAGCGGCCTGGGGTCGACCTGGGGAGCCTTGGCAGCCGATTGCACAACCCCCGGCGGCTCCACCGGCGGGTTGCCGGCTTCATGCGATGGCGGAATTCCAGAGGGCCAGGAAGGCGATCCACGCTCGGCGGTGCATCATGGTCGGCTGTCTCGCGTCCGCGCCGCTTGCTCTTGCTCCGGCGACGCCGATGGAGGACATCGGCGATGCCACTCGGTCACCTGTTGGTAGGCGTAGGCCACCTGCAGGATCCGTTCCTCGCCCAGGTGGGGCCCCATGAGCTGGAGCCCAATGGGCAGGCCGGCCTCATCGAAGCCACAGGGCACGCTGATGGCGCACATGCCCGTCAAGTTCACGCTCACGGTGAAGATATCGGCCAGGTACATCTGCAGCGGATCCTCGGTGCGTTCCCCCAGGCGAAAGGCCGTGGTAGGGGAGGTGGGCGAGGCGATGACGTCCACCTGCTGGAAGGCGGCCTCGAAGTCCTGGCGGATCAGGGTTCGGACCTGTTGGGCCTTCAGGTAGTAGGCATCGTAGTAGCCCGCGCTCAGGGCGTAGGTACCCAGCATGATGCGCCGTTTGACCTCGGCCCCGAAGCCCTGGCCCCGGGTCCGGCGGTAGGTGTCCATCACCGTGGCCGCGGGGGTCCGGCGGCCGTAGCGGATGCCGTCGTAGCGGGCCAGATTCGCGCTGGCCTCGGCCGTGGCCACCAGGTAGTAGACCGGCAGGGCCATCTCCAGGGTGCGCAGGCGGATGGGCACCACTGTGGCGCCCAGGTCCTCCAGCTGGGCCACCGCGGCCCGGACGGCCCGGTCCACCTCGGGCTGGATGCCCCCGGTGAAGTACTCCTGGGGCAGGCCGATGCGCAGCCCCTGGATCGTCCGGCCCAGGACGGCCCGGTAGTCGGGCACCGACGTATCCAGGCTGGTGCTGTCCCGGGGGTCCGGCCCGGCCATGATCTGGAGCAGCAGGGCCGCGTCGGCCACATCCTGGGCTATGGGGCCCACCTGGTCCAGGCTGCTGCCGTAGGCGATGAGACCGTGCCGGCTCACCCGTCCGTAGGAGGGCTTGAGGCCCACCACACCGCACAGGGCCGCGGGCTGGCGGACACTGCCGCCGGTGTCCGTGCCCAGGGCAGCCGGGGCCAGGCGGGCGGCCACCGCCGCGGCCGAGCCTCCGCTGCTGCCGCCAGGCACCCGGTCCAGGTTCCAGGGGTTGCGGGTGGGGCCGTACGCGCTGTTCTCCGTGCTGGAGCCCATGGCGAACTCGTCGGTGTTCGTCTTGCCCAGGAGGATCGCGCCGGCCGCCTCCAGCCGGGCCACGGCAGTGGCCGTGTAGGGCGGGACAAAGCCCTGGAGGATCCGGCTGCCCGCGGTGGTCTCCACGCCCCGGGTCACCAGGACATCCTTGACGGCCAGGGGGATCCCCAGGAGAGGGGACCGGTCTCCGGAGCGACGTCGCCGATCCGCCTGACGGGCCTGGGCCAGCACCCGTTCCGGCTCGACCCGGAGGTAGGCGTGGAGCTGGGGGTCCACGGCCTGGATGCGCTCCAGCAGGTGCTGGGCCAGCTCCTGGGCGGAAAAGGCGCCCTGGCCAAGGCCCTCCAGGAGCTGATGGACGGTCCACTGGTGGAGAGGCCGGGGATCCATGGTCTACTCCTCGAAGATGGCAGGCACCCGGAAGAAGCCATCTTCCCGGTCTGGGGCATTGGCCAGGGCCTCGTCCACGGGCAGGCTGGGCTCCGACGCGTCGTCTCGCAGGACGTTGACCCGGGACAACACGTAGGGCGTGGGGGGCACCTGGCTGGTGTCCACGGCCTGGATGCGAGCGGCATAGTCCAGGATGGCGGAGAGCTGCTCTGTGTAGCGGTGGATCTCCGCCTCGCTCAGCTCCAGCCGGGCCAGCTCGGCCACGTGGCGGACCACCTCTGGTGTGAGCTTCATGGCGTCCTCCTGGAGGGGTGGGAAACAAAAACGCCGTAGCGTGGAGGCCACGGCGTCCATGCGTGTGCGTCTGTGCGCCGTGGCCCGGGTGCTCACGGCGCAGGGGCCACCGCCCAACCGCTACCGGAGCACGGAAGATGCGCCTGCCGGTGCAGCGGCGGCTGCCAGGCGGTACCGCTCCGTTCCCTGGGGCCACAGGCACGATCTCGACATCATGGACCCAGTATAGGCAGCAGGTGGGGGGATGTCAAATCGGACCCCACATCCGCACGTCGTCTCAGGTGGGGTCTTCCCCGGCCATGGCCTCCAGGGCCGCCCGGGCCCATCTTTCCAGGGTCCGGGGGGCCAGGTTCAACAGAGCGGAGAGGTCGAGACCGTGCTCCCGGTGCAACCGCTCCATCACCTGGAGGCCCATGTAGTACCCACCCCGGTACCGGGTGACATCGTGCTCGTCCCACATGGCAAACCAGTCGTTGGTCTCCCGGCTCTCCTGCCACTCGGCCAGAAGACGCCGGGCCATCTCCCGTTCCCGGAGCCGACATTGCCGGTACCAGCCCGCGGCGAACTCGGGGGACACATAATCCGCCCACAGCGCCCCGATCTCGTCCACCCCCATCACCTGGAGCGTGCCCCACGTGGCCACACCCTCGGTGAGGAGCTGGCGGCCCACCCTGTGCTGCGACCGCCTATCGTGGAAGTAGAGTTCGGGATGACGGGTGTAGTGCAGGGCATGGAGCCACTCGTGGGCCACGAAGAGATCCGCCTGGAGAGCCGTGGTGTAGGCCTCCACCGGCAGCCAGACCACGAAGGCCCGCCGGGCCGAGTCCCAGAAGGCGTGTCCGTTGGTCGTTCCCCGGCCCACGAAGAGGACCACGGTCATCGGTTCGGGGAATCCGCGCCGGGCCAGGGCCTTCTGGACCCCGGGCAGCCGTGCGCGCAACAGGGCCGCCCGCTCTCGGACCACCTCCCTGGGGAAAGGGGCTGGGCCCTCCCCATCGGCCCAGAATCGATAGTAGTGCTGGAAGAGCTCCGGGTAGGCGGCGTGGTAGTCCTGGAGATCCCCGTCCAGCGCCTGGATGTAGAGGGGCGTCAGGTCGATCACATCCATCGGCACATCGGTGCCCCGCCCGCCGTGGCCCTTTGGGGCCTCGGTTGGTTCCGGGTCCAGGAGCTCAGCCCAGGCCAAGGGCCTGGGCCAAGGCCTCCAGCCCATCCAGATCGTCCAGGTCCAGCCATTGGAGCATGACCCGCTGTGCGCCGACCTCGGCCCAGCGGGCCACCTGATCGGCCACCTGGGCAGCCGTGCCCACCACCAGCCCCCGGGCCTGCAGGGCCGCGGCATCGCGGCCGCCCAACCGTTCCCGCAGCTCGGCATCCGTGCGGCCGAAGACCAGGCCCGTCATCAGGGAACGGCGCACCTGGGCCGGCTCCCGGCCCTCCGCCTCCAGGAGCGCGTCCAGCCGGGCATGGAGGGCGGCATAGCGCTCCACCGGCAGGTAGACCCCGTTCCACTCGTCCGCGTAGCGGGCGGCCAAGGGCAGGGTGCGTCGAGGACCGTTGCCCCCGACGAGGAGGGGTGGCCCCCCTGGGCGCCGGGGCCGGGGCAGCAGGATGGCTTCCTCCAGATGGTAGTAGCGGCCGTGGAAGGTCACCCGATCGGGGCTGCGGAGCAGCCGGGAGACCACCTCCAGTCCCTCCTGGAAGCGCTCCATACGTTCCCGCAGGGAGAGCAGGTCGAAGCCGAACATCCGGTGCTCCCGCTCCTGCCATCCGGCCCCCATGCCCAGGATCAGCCGTCCTCCGGAGAGGTCGTCCACCTCCTTGGCCATGCGGGCCACGAAGACCGGGTGGCGGAAGGAGAAGGGGGTGACCAGAGGGCCGAACTCGATCCGCCGGGTGTGGGTGGCCAACCAGGCCAGGGAGATCCACAGCTCCAGGGAGTCCTTGTCCGGTGGCTCCGCGTTGGTGAAGTGGTCTGAGCGGTAGAGGCCCGCGAAGCCCAGCGCCTCCACTGCCTGGGCCATCCGCTGCCAGCGGGGCCAGTTGAGGCCGTTCTGGCCCTCCACCATGATGGCGATCTCCGGAAGTGCGGTCATGCATGCCTCCTTTGCCCCGGTTGGCCGGGCGGCCTCTTCCCCTCAGTCCACCCGTTCGGCTCAGTCCACCCGTTCGGTTCAGTCCACCCGTTCGAAGATGCCGGCGGCCCCCATGCCGCCGCCGATGCACATGGTCACCAGGCCGAACTGGACATCGCGGCGGGCCATCTCGTGCAGGATCTGGACGGTGAGCTTGGCCCCGGTACAGCCCAGAGGGTGGCCCAGGGCGATGGCTCCGCCGTTCACGTTGACCTTCTCCTCGTCCATGCCCAGCTCCCGGATCACGGCCAGGGCCTGGGCCGCGAAGGCCTCGTTCAGCTCGATCAGGTCGATCTCCTCCAGGCTCAGGCCGGCCCGCTCCAGGGCCTTGGGCACCGCGACCACCGGGCCGATGCCCATGACCTCTGGGGGAACCCCTCCCACTGCGAAGCTGCGGAAACGGGCCAGGATGGGCAGTCCCTTGGCCCGGGCCAGCTCCTCCTCCATCACCAGCACCGCGGCCGCGCCGTCGCTGGTCTGGCTGCTGTTCCCCGCGGTGACCGTGCCCCCCACCTTGAAGACGGGCTTCAACTGGGCCAGGGCCTCCATGGAGGTGTCCCGGCGCACCCCCTCGTCCTGGGCAAAGACCGTCTCCACCTCCTGGACCTGGCTGCCCTCCCCCAGGCGGAGCCGTACCTGGAGGGGCACGATCTCCGGGTCGAACTTCCCGGCATCCTGGGCTGCGGCCGCCCGGCGGTGGCTGCGCAGCGCGAAGGCGTCCTGCTCTTCCCGGCGGATCTCGTATTGGGCGGCCACGTTCTCCGCGGTCAGGCCCATGCTCAGGTAGGTACTGGGCCGTTCCTGGGCCAAGGTGGGGTTGGCCATGAACTTGTTGCTGCTCATGGGCACCCGAGACATGCTCTCCACGCCCCCGGCGAGGATGACCCGCCCCATGCCGGCCATGATCTGCTGGGCAGCCAGGGCGATGGTCTGGAGGCCGCTGGAGCAGAAGCGGTTGACCGTCTGGCCGGCCACGCTCACCGGCAGGCCCGCCAGCAGGCCCGCGATGCGGGCCACGTTCATCCCCTGTTCCGCCTCGGGCATGGCACAGCCCAGGATCACGTCCTCCACCTCCTGGGCCTCCACGCCCGGGGCCCGTTCCAACACGGCCCGGATGACGGCCGCGGCCATGTCCTCTGGGCGGGTGGTGCGGAGAGTGCCCCGGGGCGCCTTGCCCACCGCGGTCCGGGCTCCGGCCACGATCACTGCGTTCGGCATCGTCCACTCCTTTTCTGCGCTCGGTGCTCCCGCGTCCCGTTCAGTTCCGCAAGGGCTTGCCGGTCTGCAACATGTGCCAGATCCGTTCCTGGGTCTTGGGGTAGCCGGCCAGCTTCTTGAAGGCCTCCCGTTCCAGGTCCAGGAAGTACTGTTCGTCCATCCACGCGGGCGCGCTCAGGTCCCCGCCGCAGAGGACCCAGGCCAGGTGCTCGCCCACCACCGCGTCGTGCGCGGAGATGTGGCCGGCCTCCCGCAGCAGGTGGAGCCCCACCCGCAGGTTGGCCAGCTGATCGGCCCCCGCGGCGTAGACGTTCTGGGTCACCCTGGGGGGGGTGTAGCCCGCGTCCACCAGGCGGAGGACCTCCTGTTTGGCCTCCCACAGCAGGTGGTCGTAGTTCATCACGATGCGGTCACAGGGCCCCAGCATCTCCATCCGGCGGGCTTCCAGCGCGGATCCGGAGACCCGGGCGAAGCCGATCTGTTCGAAGATCTGCTGCAGATAGGGGCTGGGGTTCACGTTCTCCGCGTGCATGTGGGGGCTCACCCGACGGCGGACCATCTCCTTGCAGCCTCCGCCACCGGGGATGAGGCCCACCCCTACCTCCACCAGCCCCATATAGAGCTCCGCGTGGGCCACGATGCGGTCTGCGCCCATGGCCACCTCCGCGCCGCCGCCCAGGGTGAGGTTGTAGGCCGCGACCACCACCGGCGCCGGCGCGGTGCGCATGGCCATGATCGCGTCCTGGAGCCCCTGGATGGCCCGGTCCATCTCGTCCCACTGGCCCGACTGGGCCAGCATGCCGATCAGGAAGAGATTGGCCCCGGCGCTGAAGTGGCCTCCCTGGTTGCCGATGACCAGGCCCGTGGCGCTGCCGTGGAGCCGTTCCACCGCCTGCTGCATGATCGCGCCGATCTCCAGGTCCAGGGCGTTCATCTTGGTGTGGAACTCCAACAGGAGCACTCCGTCGCCCATGTCCCACAGGCTGGCCGAGCTGTTCTCCGCGAGGGCCTTCCGGGTGTGCCGCAGGTCCTGGACCGCGATCGCCCGTTCGCTGGTCTGGGCCGGTCCGTAGCGTCCTTCTCCGGGCAGGTAGACCGTCCGTCGGCCGTCCCGGTAGGTGTAGAAGGTGGTGGAGCCCCCGGCCAGCATCTCTCGCACCCAGTCCGCGACCCGAAGTCCTTCCCCCTCCATCCGATCCGCGGTGGCCTGGACGCCCAGGAGGTCCCAGGTCTCGAAGGGGCCAAGCTCCCAGCCGAAGCCCCACCGCATCGCGCTGTCGATCTCCCGGGGGCTGTCCGCGATCTCGGGGATGCGCCGGGACGCGTAGGAGAGGGTGAAACCCAGGGTGTGCCACAGCAGATCCCCTACTCGGTCGTCCGCGTCCACCAGGGCCGGCAGGCGCTGGGGCAGGGGCTGCTCCTTGACCTCGTCCACGCTGGCCCAGCGGGGCTTCTGGGGGGGCAGGTATCGGATCTCGCCCTCCACCGCGGCCTGGAGGTCCAGATGCCAGAACTCCCGCTTTCCGTCCTTCTCCACCCGCTTGTAGAAGCCCTGGCCGGTTTTGTTGCCCAACAGGTTGTGCTCCAGCAGGGTCCGCAGCACCTGGGTGCCCAGGGGGCCCCGCAGGATCTCCCGGTCCTCGTCGTGGGGGATCATGTCGTAGAGGTTCTCCCCCACCATGGCCGCCACGTCGATGCCCACCACGTCGAAGAGGCGGAAGGTGGCGGTCTTGGGGCGGCCGATCAGGGGGCCGGTGAGCGCGTCCACCTCCTCCACGGTGTAGCCGTTCTGGATGGCGAACTCCAGGAGATCGCTCTGGATGAAGCTGAACATCCGGTTGCCCACGAAGTTGGGCGTGTCCTTGCAGAGCACCACCCCTTTGCCCAACCGCTGCTCTGCGAAGCGGGCCATGGCATCCACCGCGGCCGGGTCCGTGTCCGGGGTGGGGATGATCTCCAACAGGTGGAGGTAGCGGGGTGGGTTGAAGAAATGGGTGCCCAGGAACCGGCGCCGGAAGTCCGGGCTCCGGCCCTCCGCGATGATGTGGATGGGGATGCCCGAGGTGTTGGTGCTGACGAGGGTGTGGGCCGGGAGCAGGGGTTCCAGCCGGGCCATCAGCTCCTGCTTGGGCCGGGGCCGCTCGACGATGGCCTCGATGACCCAGTCGCTCTGCGCCACGGCCTCCGCCAAGTGGTCCTCCACGTTGCCCAGGGTGATGCGTTCGGCCAGGTCGGGGTGGAAGAGATTGGCCGGCTTGGCCTTGAGCATCCGTTCGAAGCCCTGACGCACGATCCGATTGCGCACCTGGGGGCTGTCCAGGGTGAGGCCCGCGGCCTCCTCCTCCGGGGTCAGCTCCGAGGGCACGATGTCCAACAGATGGGAGGTGATGCCGGCGTTGGCCAGGTGGCCCGCGATCGCGGCCCCCATGGTGCCGGCGCCGATCACCGTGACGTGGTTGATGCGAAAGGTCATAGGGGACTCCTTCACTGAATAGGGACGAAACGGTCTCCACCCAGCCGATGGCCCGAGATCCGACCGCGTGCCCCAGTGTAGATCGGGGGTGTTGTCCCGAGGTTTTGCAGGGATTGCCCGGGGCGAAAAGGCCCGCCGCCCCAGAAGGGCCCCACTACGCCACCGGCCAGTGGGTCGCCCGGGTCAGGTGGATGGTGATCTCCTGATCGCCCAACCGGAAGGCGGTGGAGGGGGCGCCGGCAGGGGCGGGCCCCCACACCACGTCCACGGCCAGGGTCTCGTCGTGGATGTAGTCGCCGTGGACGTCGAAGATCCGGCGCAGGAGGGGGGTGTCGGGCACATAGAGCACGATGCGATCGGTGATCTCCAGCCCCGCGTCCTTGCGAAGCTGTTGGATGCGGCGCACCACCTCGCGAGCTTGCCCCTCCAGGACCAGCTCCGGCGTCAGCTCCGTGGTGACAGCCACCAGGTACCCTCCCTCCTGGGCCACGCTGTAGCCGCTCCGGGGGGTGACCCGGATCTCCACGTCCTCGGGGGCCACCGGGTAGCGTTCGCCCTGGGCCTCCACCACCACCGTCTCACCGGCCTGAAAACGGGCAGCCAGCGCGGCCTGATCCATCTCGGCCAGGGCTCGACGGATCACCGGATAGCCCCGGCCGTACTTCTGGCCGAGCTGTTTGGGCAGGGGATGGACCTGGACGTCCACCAGCTCCTCTGCCTCGGCCGCGAAGACCAGCTCCTTCACGTTCAGCTCGCTGAGCAGGTAGTCGACCATCCGCTCCAGGCCGGCCCGTTCCTCGGGGCTGCGCAGGCGGACCACCACCCGCTGCAGGGGCTGGCGGATCTTCAGGGACGCGGCCTCGCGGGCCGCGCGCCCCAGGGTGGTGAGGGTCTGCACCAGGGCCATGTCCCCGGCCAACTGCTCGTCGATCAGGTCCGGGTGGACCGAGGGCCATCGGGTCAGGTGCACGCTGTCCGGGGCCTGGGGATCCACCCGATGCACCAGGTTCTGGTAGATGGCCTCGGTGACGAAGGGCATGGCCGGGGCCAGGAGCTGGCTCAGGGTCACCAGGGTGATGTACAGGGTGTCCAGGGCCTGGGGATCCCCATCCCAGAAGCGGCGCCGGTTCAGGCGGACATACCAGTTGCTCAACCGGTCCACGAACTCGGCCACGGGGCGGGTGGCGTTGGGCACGTCGTAGCGTTCATAGGCCTGGGTCACGTCCCGGACCAGCCGGTTCAGCTCCGAGAGGAGCCAGCGGTCCAGCACGTTCTGGGGGGCGGATGTCTGGCTGCGGGTCCGGGCCTCCTGGAGGGCCCGCTGGAGGTCGGGCTGCCAGTCCGGGGCCAGGTTCGCGTAGGTGACGAAGAAGCTGTAGGTGTTCCAGAGGGTGTTCAGGAAACGGCGCACCACCTCGCCCACCAGGTCCACGCTGAAGCGGCGGCTGTTGCCCGGCGGGCTGGCGGTGTACATGTACCAGCGGGTGGCGTCCGCGCCGTGGCGGTTGAAGACCTCCCAGGGGTCCACCACGTTGCCCCGGCTCTTGCTCATCTTGGAGCCGTCCTCGGCCAGGATGTGGCCCAGACAGATGACGTTCTTGAAGGCCGGCCGGTCGAAGAGGAGGGTGCTCACCGCGTGGAGGGTGTAGAACCAGCCTCGGGTCTGGTCCACGGCCTCGCAGATGAAGTCGGCCTGGCTGTAGCGCTCGAAGGCCTCCTGGTTCTCGAAGGGATAGTGCCACTGGGCCACGGGCATGGAGCCGCTGTCGAACCAGACGTCGCACACCTCCTGGACCCGGCGCATGGTGCCGCCGTCCGGCGCGGGCCAGGTGATCTCGTCCACGTAGGGGCGATGCAGCTCCAGGTCGCTCAGGTCGCGGCCGGTCCTCTCCTCCAGCTCCGCGATGCTGCCGATGCACTCCATGTAGGTGCTGCCCGGCGCGTCGCTCTTCCAGATGGGCAGCGGCGTGGCCCAGTAGCGGTCCCGGCCCAGAGCCCAGTCCACGTTGTTCTCCAGCCACTTGCCAAAGCGGCCGTCGCGGATATGCTCCGGAACCCAGTGGATCTCCTGGTTCAGGGCCACCAGCCGTTCCTTGAGCTGGCTGGTGCGGATGTACCAGGTCTCCTTGGCCCAGTAGATGAGGGGGGTGTCGCAGCGCCAGCAGAAGGGATAGGTGTGCTCGTAGGTCTCCGCCCGGTAGAGCAGACCCCGGCCCTCCAGATCCTGGATGATGGCCGGGTCTGCATCCTTGACGAACTGGCCGGCCCAAGGGGTGACCTGGGGTTTGAAGCAGCCGGACGCGTCCACCGTGTGGAGGATGGGCAGGCCGTGTTCCTGGCCCACTCGCAGGTCGTCCGCGCCGAAGGCCGGGGCGATGTGGACGATGCCCGTGCCGTCCTCC
>JALSIX010000074.1 GCA_026989655.1 Caldilineaceae bacterium | reverse complement strand
CCAGCGTCCGCTCGTAGGCCTGGCGCTGCAGGGGCACGACGACCACGCCCACAAAGGCCACGGCCAGGAAGGAGAGCCCCAACAGGACCACGAAGAACCGCAGGAGGGCCTGGGCCCAGTCGCCGCCGGAGACCAAGGTGGCCAGGGAGACGGTGAAGCTGACCATCAGGATGGACCAGTAGATCCAGTTCCACGTCCCCGGAGAGATGGCCAAAGGGGGGCGATAGACCGCCTTCTCCGGGTTCCCGGTGCCGGCGGTCTTCTCCGGGGGCGTCTTCCCCGGGGAGGATGATGGCATGGATGGCTGTGCAACCGTCACCGAGCTCGCTCCTTCCTTCTAGGTGCCGCGGGGCCCAACGACCCACGGCAGCCACATCTGTTTCACCGTCGACCGATTTCCCCCGCTCCACGGTCTGGAGCCCAGGAACCGGCTCTCCAAGGCCGAACGCCACAGGCTCAGTGTCCGATGCCCAGGGCCTGGGACTCGGCCCACGGGTACAGCCCACCAGGGGGGACGGCCATGGCCTCATCCCGAGAGCTGGCCTGGGCCAGGCGATGGCGGGCCATCCGAACCACCAGCTGCGCCAGCTCCACGTTCTGGGCCAGCCGGATGTCCTCGGGGACCCGCTGGCCCGTGGTCAGGTAGGCCAGGGGGATCTGGCTCTCCCGGACGGTGGTGTAGGCCAGGCCGTAGAGGCTGGTCTCGTCCAGCTTGGTCACGATGAGGCCCGAGGGAGGCGCCACCGCGAAGTGCTCCAGCACGTTGCGGGCGTCCTCGGCCGAGGTGCCGGCCGCCACCGCGATGTGGACATCCGGTTCCTCCAGGACGGCCATGAAGGAACGCAGGACCTCCAGCTGTTCGGTGTCCGAGGGGCTTCGCCCGGGAGTGTCCACGAAGATGATCTGCTTGTCCTGGTGGCGCTGGATGTGTTCGGCCAGCTCGTCCGGGGTGTAGGCCACGTCCAGAGGAGCCCGGATGAGCTCTCCGTAGGTCCGGAGCTGGCCCACCGCGCCGATGCGGTAGGTGTCCGCGGTGACCAACGCGATGGGGACGTGGCGCTGCACCCCGTAGTAGGCGGCCAGCTTGGCGATGGTGGTGGTCTTCCCCACCCCGGTGGGGCCCACGATGACGAAGATCCGGGGGCGGCCGGGAGGGCCCGGCTGGAGAGGCCCCCGGGCCGGTGGCAGCTCGGCCACCAGGCGCTGGACCAGGGCCACCTCCACCATCTCCGGCCGCTCCAGGGCCGAGGGGGTCAGGACCTCGTCCAGGCCCACCAGCAGGTGGTGGACCCGGTCGGCGGAGAGGCCCACCTCGCGGAGCGCGGTGTACCACCCGGCCAGCGGCCGGGGCACGCCCACGCTCTGCTGGGCCTGGCGCAGCAACAGGCTGCGCACCTGGGCCATCTCCTCCCGCAGGCGGTCGTACTCCGCGCGCATGCGCAGGAGCTCCGCGTCCTTGGCCCCGGAGTCTCCGGAGGGCTCCAGCCGGGGGGCCTGGTGTCCGGGCTCGCCCCCTTCCACGAAGAAGGGCCGGATCTCCGATGCGGCGACCCGATCCCCGGGCAGGTCCGCGGCCACGGTGATCTCCACCAAGGAGAGGCCCGGGGTGGAGGGATGGGGCACCTTGCGCTGATGGAGCAACACCGCGTCCTCGCCGAGCTCGGCCCGGGCCTGGGCAAAGGCCTGCTTGATGCTCGCCGCTCGGTACTTTCGGATCTTCATGGAATCAATCCTTGCTCGCAGAATCGGTCCTCGACCGCCGACTTTCCGACCCCAGAGGGTGGCAGAAGCGTGGACACAGGCCAGATCACCTCCTTCCTAATTGTGCCGGATCGCGGCGAGGAGGACATGGACACCCCGTGGAGTTCCTGTAACGATCCCGTCAATCACACCTGAACGGTCCCTTCTACCCGCACCTCGATCTCGGCCGGGATCTCGTCGAAACCCAGCACGGCCAGGGTGGGCAGGTTCCGGGCCGTGAAACGCCGCACGGCCAGGCGGATGCGCTGGCTGGTGAGCAACACCGGCTCGAAGCTCTGGGTGGCCATGGCCTCCATCTGCTGGGCCAGGGCCATGAGGAGGGCCTGGGCACGGTCCGGTTCCAGCACCAGGGTGGGGCCCTTTCCGGTCTGCTGGACGGCCTCCGCGATCTCCTGTTCCAGGGACGGCGCCAGGGTGAAGACGTGGAGGGCGCCGTCGAAGGCCCGGTACCGGTTGACCAGGGTTCGACCGATATAGCTCCGGACCTGTTCGGCCAGCAGCTCCGGATCCTGGATGGAGCCCGCATGGTCCGCGATGGCCTCCAGGATGATGACCAGATCCCGGATGGGGACATGTTCCCGCAGGAGGGCCTGGAGCACCCGTTGCACCGTGCCCAGCCCCGGGGTGTTCTGCACCTCGTTCACGATGGCCGGGTAGTCCTCCTGGAGGTTGTCCAGCAGTTCCTGGACCTCCTGGCGCCCCAACAGATCCGCGGCGTACTGGCGGATGATCTCGGTCAGGTGGGTGATGATGACGCTGGGGGGCTCCACCACGGTATAGCCCAACATCTCGGCCTGGCCCCGCTGCTCGGGCGCGATCCAGTAGGCCTGGAGGCCGAAGACGGGCTCGGTGGTCTCCATGCCCTCCAGAGTCCCGGTGACACCTGGTCCGGGCATGGCCAGCAGGTGCTGGGGCTGGATCTGGCCCTTGCTCACCTCTTCGCCCCGGAGCTTGATCACGTATTGGTTGGGGCCCAGCCGCAGGTTGTCCCGGATGCGGATCTTGGGCACGATGAAGCCCAGCTCGCTGGCGATCTGGCGACGGATGTAGTTCACCCGCTCCAGCAGATCGCCGCCTCGGGCGGGATCGATCATGGGCACCAGGCCGAAGCCGATCTCCAGCTCCAGGGCATCCACCTTCAACAGGGAGCGCACATCCGTGGTCTCCTGGGAGCGGGCCGGGGCGCTGCCGGGCAGGGCGCCGGCCTGGTCTCCCTCCCCATCGGGAAGGGCCTTGTCCTCCGGAGGTGCCAGGGCCTGGCGGGAGAGGAGATAGCTGGAGAGACCGGTGGCGCCGGAGAGGGCCATGAAGGGCAGGAAGGGCAGGCCCGGCACCAGGGCAAAGGCGGCCAGCAGGCCGGAGACGATGGCCAGGGCCCGGGGGTTCATGGCCATCTGGCGGAAGACATCCTGGCCCATGTGGTTCTCCGACCGGGCCCGGGTGACGATGATGCCCGTGGCCGTGCTGACGATGAGGGAGGGGATCTGGCTGACCAGGCCGTCGCCCACGGTCAACAGGGTGAAGGTCCGGGCGGCCTCGCCCACGTCCATCTGGAGCTGGAGCATCCCCACGATCAGGCCGCCGATGATGTTGATCAGGGTGATCACGATGCCCGCGATGGCGTCTCCCTTGACGAACTTGCTGGCCCCGTCCATGGCGCCGTAGAAGTCCGCTTCCCGGGCGATCTTCTCCCGGCGGGCCCGGGCCTCGTCCTCGGTGATGAGCCCCGCGTTCAGGTCTGCATCGATGGCCATCTGCTTGCCGGGCATGGCGTCCAGGGTGAAGCGGGCGGCCACCTCGGCCACCCGGCCGGCCCCGGCCGTGATGACCGCGAACTGGATCACCATGAGGAGGATGAAGACCACCAACCCCACCACGTAGTTGCCGCCCACCACGAAGTCGCCGAACGCGGCGATGATGCGGCCGGCCTGGCCGTGGAGGAGGATGAGCCGGGTGCTGCTGATGTTCAGGGAGAGCCGGAAGAGGGTGACGACCAGCAGCAGGGAGGGGAAGATGTTGAAGTCCAGGGGCTCGTCCACGTACATGGCCACCAACAGAATGGTGATGGCCAGGCTGATGTTCAGGGCCAGGAGCAGGTCCAGGAGCAGGGGCGGCATGGGGATGATCATCATGGCGACGATCAGCACCACCGCGCCGGCCCACAGGATGTCCGTCTGGCGCCCCAGGATGCCGAGCCAGCGACTCCAGGACAGGGATGGAGCCCCAGGAGATGGCGATGTGGCTGTGGTGGTCATGGGCTACCCCTCCGTTGGTGGGCCCCGCGGGGGTGGCCCCGCAGGCTGTACACAAAGGCCAACACCTCGGCGACGGCCTGGAAGAACTCTGGGGGAATGGCGGTGTTCAAGGGCAACGGGTAGAGGGCCCGGGCCAGCGGCCGGTTGGAGACCACAGGCACCCCATGGCGGCGGGCCAGGCCGATGATGCGCAGGGCTACCCGATCCTTCCCCTTGGCCACGATCTGGGGGGCCTCCATGGTGGCCCCGTCGTAGCGGATGGCCACCGCGTAGTGGGTGGGGTTGGCGACGACCGCATCGGCCTTGGGCACCTGGGCCATCATCCGCTGCTGGGCCATCTCCCGCTGCACCTTGCGGATCCGGGCCCTGAGCTCCGGCGACCCCTCCTGGTGCTTCATCTCCTCCTTCACCTCCTGCCGGGTCATCATCAGGCTCTGGCGATAGCGCCGATACTGCCAGAGGTAGTCCAGGCAGGCGATGACCAACAGGGCCGCGCTGGCCCGGAGGGCCATCTGAAAGCCCATGCGGCTCAGCTCCTGGACCCCCAGGGCCAGGCCCGCGCTGGCCGCGGCCATCAGGCGATCCAGGCTGTCCCGAAAGGCCAGGACGATGATGGCCCCGACGATGGCCTGCTTGGCCACGCCCTTGGCGCCCTCCACCAACATCTGGATCCCGAAGAGCTGCCGGATCCGGGCGATGGGATGGATCCGTTCCCAGCGGGGGATGAGGAGCCGGGGCTGGACCAGCCCCCGGGTCTGGGCCACGTTCACGGCCAGCCCCACCAGGATCAGCGCGGCCAACCAGGTGAGCAGGACCCCGCCGACCCGAAGGCCGGCCTCTCCCCCCACCTGGGTGAGAAGCTCGAAGGTGAACTCACCGGGCCGCTGGAAGGCCAGGGCCCGATAGCTCCCTTGCAGGATCCCGGCCAGGCCGGCGGCCATCCGGGCACCCTGGACGCCCAACAGGTAGAAGCCCACAAACAGGACCAGGATCGCGCTCAGCTCCTGGCTCTTGGCGACCCGCCCCTCCTCCCGGAACTTGCGCAGCCGACGGGGAGTGGGCTGTTCGGTGCGTTCCTGGCTCATGCCGCGTCTCTCCGGCGCCTCCCCTCGGCTGGCTCAGCTCAGCGGAACAGGAACTCCAACCAGGCGTTCGCCTGGTCCATCTGGCGCAGGAGGGCCGGCCAGAAATAGGGCAGATAGAGGACCAGGGTGACCAGCCCCACCAGCACCTTCAAGGGCAGGCTCTGGGCAAAGGCGTTCATCCGGGGCATGGCCCGCCCGATGAGGACCAGGGCGATATCGCTCAGCAGGATGGCGCCCATGACGGGCAACGCGAGCTGGGCCGCGCTGACCCACATCCCATTGCTCAGCTCCACCAGGCGTCGGATCACCCCATCGGCCATCCCCGGATCTCCGGAGAACCAGGCCTGCCCCGGCGGCAACAGCCGGGTGATCCGGGCCACGGAGAGCAGCATCAGCCGATCGCCGCCCACGGCCAGGAAGAAGAGCACGGCCAGCTGGAGGAAGAACTCCCCCAGGGGCGGGGCGGTGTCCGGCGAGAAGGGGCTGAAGCTGGTGGCATAGCTCATGCCCATGGCGCTCGCGATCAGACGGCCGGCCAACTCCACGGCCCAGATGGGCAACATCACCACAAAGCCCAGCAACAGCCCCGCCACCACCTCCTGGGCCAGGGCCGCGAAGAAGGCCAGATCCTGGACCGGAAGGACGGCCTGGGGAGAGAGTGGGGTGACCAGAAAGGCCAGCAACCCCCCCAGGCCGATCTTGGCCAAGGGCGGGATGAACCGCTGCCGAAGCAGCGGCGCGGTCAGGGCAAAGGCCGTGAAGCGGATGAAGAGCAACAGGAAGGTGTACGGATAGGCCACCGGGATGTCCATGGCCCCAGTGTACCGAGGGGGACCGTTCGTCCGGGTAAGTGGGCTGTAACCGGAACGTATGCCCGGCCAGGGACCGGGGTAGGCAGGGATCGGGAGGGATCAGGGCCCCAGGCGGGCCACCAGGTCGAACAGGGCCACGGTGAACGCGGCCAGACGCTGGAACATCCACGCGCCCAGCAGGGCCGTGGTCAGGGCCACGGCCAGGATCTTGGGCACGAAGGTCAGGGTGACCTCCTGGATCTGGGTCACGGCCTGGAAGAGGCTGACCGCCAGCCCCACCACCAGGCTGGCCCCCAGGAGGGGCAGGCTCAGCAACATCATCATGGTGAAGGCATTGCGGCCGATCTCCATCATCATGGCCTCGGTCATGGCACACCTCTCGGGAAAGGCCCAGGGTTCACGTGAAGAAGCTCAACACCAGGTTGCGCACCAACAGGCTCCAGCCGTCCACCATCACGAAGAGCAGGAGCTTGAAGGGGAGGCTGATGATGGTGGGCGGCAGCATCATCATCCCCATGCTCATGAGAGCACTGGAGACCACCAGGTCGATGACCAGAAAGGGCACGTAGATGAGGAAGACCATCTGGAAGGCCAGCTTGAGCTCGCTGAGGACAAAGGCCGGTATCAGCACGTAGGTGGAGATGTCCTCGGGGGTCCGGGGCCGTTCCGAGCCGGCCAGGTAGACGAAGAGGGCCAGGTCGTCCTCGTCCACCTGACGGAACATGAACTCCCGAAAGGGCTGGATCCCGGCCCGGGCCGCCTCCTCCAGCGGGATCTCCCCGGCCAGATAGGGCTGGACCGCGCTCCGGTTCACGCTCTCCAGGGTGGGCGCCATGACGAAGAAGCTGAGGATGAGGGACAGACCGATGATGACCTGGTTGGGGGGGAGCATGGGCACCCCCAGGGCCGTCCGCAGGCTGGCCAGGACGATGACGATGCGCACGAAGCCCGTCATCAAGATCAGCACGGTGGGGAGGAGGGCCAGCCCGGTGAGCAACAGGAACATCTGCACGCTGTTGCTCATGGACGCGGGGTTGTCGGGCATGGTCAGGCTCAGGGCCACCCCGTCGCCCCCCTGGGCCGGGGCTGTGGCCGCGGAACAACCGGAGAGCCAGAGGGCCCCGAAGAGGAGCAGCCACAGCATCCTACGCATGGCCGGTCACCTCCGAAGGGATCTCCGAGAAGGGCGTCCGGCCGCCGGGTTCCTGGCGCAGGGCACGCAGATCCTCCACCCGTTCGTGGACGTTGGGTTCCGCCGGCCCCGAGAAGGCGAACGGCCCGGCCGGCCCGGAGGCCAGGGCCTGGTCCAGCCGGGCGGCGAACCCCTCTGGGTCCTGGGACTCCAGGGCCTGGGCATCGAAACGGGCCAGCAGGGTGATCTGCTGCTCGGTCACCCCCAGAAGCAGCGCGGTCTCCCCCACCTGGGCCAGCACCAGGCGCTGGGCCGCGCCGAGACGTTGCTCCTCCCGGACCCAGATCCACCGCCCTGGAGACCGGCCGCGCCCTCTTCCCGGGCGCAGGCGACGCCAGCCCCACAGCCCTCCATAGGCCAATCCCCCCACGGCCAACAGGGCAGCCATCCAGGTGCTCAGGGCCGGCAGCGGGGCCTCCCGAGAGGGCTCGGGCCCCGGCTCTGGGCCGGGGGGCCCCACCTCGCGGGCCCAAAGTCGTTCATACGCGGCCACGAACTCCGGGCTCAGCTCTGTGGTGGGGGTGGGTTCCTGGCCCGCGGGCGCGGCCTGGGCGCTCCCGCCGCCCCAGGCCAGCCAGATCCAGGCCAGCACCAGCAGCCCCGCCGCGACGCGGGGGCCGACCCCGGGCCGGGAAGCCCGGGGCCCAGGAGGGGACAGAGTGCCTTGGGACAGGGGGGGAGCAGGCATACCCGAGCTCATGGAGGGCCTCCTTCCCCTCAGAGCAGATGGGCCATGCGCTGGGAGGGCGGGATGATGTCGGTGATCCGGACGCCGAACATGTCGCCGATGACCACCACCTCGCCCTTGGCCACGGGCTTGCCGTTGACCAGGACGTCCACGGGCTCGCCGGCCACCCGGTCCAGCTCGATCACCGCGCCGGGCCCCAGGCCCAACACGTTCTTGATGGTCATCTTGGTGCGGCCGAGTTCCACCGTGACCTGCAGGCCGATGTCCAGAAGCATCTCCAGGTTGGCCCGACGGGTGTGGCCATTGGCCTGGGGGGTCAGGTTGCCGAAGGTGGCCGGATTGACCGTCACCGGGTCTTCGGGAGAGCTGTCCAACCCCAGTTGGCCCAGCAGGTCCTGGGGCAGGTCCTCGGGACGGAGCTCCACGCTCTCCACCGGGGCATCCGAGGCCTCTGCCCCCTGGGGCTCGGCCCCCGCGCTCGGCGGCTCCCCGGAGGGCTCCGGGGCCGCCTCCTGGACATCCTCCGGGGGAAACTCGGGATCGGCTGGGGGTTCCTGGGCCTCCGGCGAGGTGGGATTGGGCTGATCGCTCATGTCGGTTCTCCTCCCTGGTGAACGGAGGGCGTGGACGCGCCCTCACAGGGTGTCCGGTCTGGGGGTCTCGTTCTCGTCGAACACATCGGTGATCTCCACCGCGATCTTGCCCCGGTGGGTGCCCAGGAAACCGGCGAACTTGGGGTGTCCCTGGATGGCCACCAAGGCCTTGTCGCCCACATAGCGCTGCAGGGGCACCACATCGCCCACCTCCAGGGAGAGGAGCTCGGCCAACTGGAGCTCTCCGCCCTCCAGGATGGCGGTCAGCTCCAGTTGGAGGGTGTCCAGGTGGCGGCGCATGTGGCGACGGATCCGCTCCAGTTGGGCCTCGTCGATCTGCTGGCCGGCGCCGGAGATCCAGGCCTGGGGGCTGAGTTTGGGCGCGATGGGCTTGAGCACAGATACCGGGATGCAGAAGTTCAGGGCCGCGCCGTGGCCGTTGACGGCCATCTCGAAGGAGACCCAGGTGCAGGTGTCGGTGGGCAGAGCGATCTGGACGAAATAGGGATTGGTCAGCTTGTCCTCGATCTGGCAGGAGATCTCGATGGTGCTGCGCCAGGAATCCTCCAACGCGTCCAGGATGTCCTCGGTGACCGAGGAGAGGAGCTCCATCTCCAGGTCGGTCAGCTCCCGGTCGGCCTGGGTGCTGGGGAGGCCGGCTCCGCCCAACACCCGGTCCACCAACATGTCCGCCAGTCGGTTCTCGTACTGGATGAGCAGCCGGCCGGGCAGGGGCTTCATGGAGATGAGATGGAGGGCCCCCGGCGCCTCGGAGATCTGCTGGATGAAGTCCGCGTAGGGGCCGGACTCGATGAAGGCCAGATTCACCTCGATGGAGGCCCGCAGCTTGGTGGAGAGCTGGAGGGCCAGTCGGCGAGCCATGTTCTCGTGGATCATGCGCAGGGTGCGCAGATGCTCCTTGCTCAGCCGACCGGGCTGGTGGAAGTCGTAGCGGCGGACCACCCCTTCCTGGGCCTCCAGGGTCTGGAGGCGCTGCTGGCGGAGCTCGCTGTCCTCGGACAGCATGTGCAACAGGGTGTCGATCTCCTCCTGGGTCAGATGGCTGGAGGAGAACCCGCTTATCGACTCCACTCCCCGTCCTCCTGTCCGTGGTGGTCGTGGCGCGCCATGGGTGCTGAGGGCTGAGGTCGGGCTACTGGATCACGAAGTCCGTGATCAGGACCCGCTGGACGTAGAACTTGCGCAGCCGGCGGTTCAGCTCCTCCCGCAGCTCCTCCTTGAGCTTCATCTTGCCCTCCACCGTGAAGATCTCGTCGAAGGTCTTGCTGGTGAGGACGTTGGTGATCACGTCCTCGATCAGGGGGCGCTGGCGATCCACCCGGGCCCGGAAGGCCTCCTCGGCCACCACGCGTTCCTCGTCCTTCATCTTGTAGAAGTCCGGGGTGTCCGGCAGGAACTCCAGCACGATCTTGGTGCGCAGGTAGCGGAAGCCGCCCGGATCGGCCAGGTTCACGATGCGCTGGCCCGTGTCGTAGTAGATGCCCCCCACCAGGGCATCCAGCTCGGGCGGGGGCTGGAAGTAGGGGACCGGCGTGGGCGTGGGTGGGGGCGCGCTGGGGGCCGCGGCCGCGCTGCTGCCCCCGGTGCTCAGCTGGACGGAGAAGGGCAGGAGCCCGCTGAGCAACAGCCCCACGGCCAGGCTCAGAATGGCCAGGACCATCAGGACAGGCATCAGGAGTTTCTTGATCTTGCCGAGAATTGCACCCATGAGATCTCCCTCGCAATAGGAACTGATGCCTCACGGCGGTGGACAAGAGCCGGCCCGGGGTTCATGGCTGTTCGAACAGGGCCCGGAGGTCGATGATGGGCGGCTCCTCCTCGGGCGGGTAGAGGATGAGGATGTCCGCCCGGCGGTTCAGACGTCGATGCTCCGGGGTATCGTTCGGGTAGAGAGGATGGTATTCGCCCATGCCCACGGCGGCCATCCGCTCGCCGGCCACGTTGCCGACCTCCTCCAGGTAGCGCACCACCGTCACGGCTCGAGCCGCGGAGAGCTCCCAGTTGGTGGGATAGAGGGGATTGTCCGACGGGGTGTTGTCCGTGTGGGCCTCTACCCGGATGTCGTTGGGCAGCTCGTTGAGGAGCTTGGAGATCACCTGGAGGGTGCGTTCCCCCTCCTCGGTGAGCCGAGGGCTCCCGGACGGGAAGAGCAGGGCGCTGCTCAGGCTGATGTAGATCCCCTCTCGGCCCACGTTGATCGCGATCTCCCCCTCCAGCCCGTTCTCCGCGGCGAACTGGCTCAGGATGGTCTGGACCTTCAGGTAGTCCTGGTCCCGGCTGGGCAGGGAACCCAGGTTGACCAGGTTCGCGCCCGCGTCGTTCATCCCGGTGGCGTCGAAGCCGTCCGCGAAGCCCAGGCCGCCCGCGAAGACACTCACGCCGTTGAACGCGGCCCGCAGGCTGCTGGACAGAAGCTTGAACCGTTCCAGGTCTGCCTGGCCGAACGCGAAGAGAAGGATGAAGAAGACCAGCAGGAGGGACATCAGGTCCGAGAAGGTCTCCAGATAGCGTTTCGAGTCGTCCTTCTCGGGTTCACCGCGTCGCCGTGCCATGACCCCATGCTCCCTGGCTCGAGCCCCTCACGGGCGGTGGGTGGCCTCTGCCCGCCTCACTTGGCCTCTCCTTCCTGGTTCCGGGCCCCCACCGGCAGGAAGGCCTCCAGCTTCTGCTTGACGATCTGGGGGTTGTCGCCGGCCTGGATGGCCAGCATCCCCTCCAGGGCCAGCTCCCACTCGGAGACCTCCAGCTTGCTCATCTGCTTCAGGCGGCCGCCGATGGGCAGGAAGAGGAAGTTCGCGAAGAGCGCGCCGTACAGGGTGGTGATGAAGGCGATGGCCACCTTGGCGCCGATCTCGTCCGGGGTGGTCAGGTTGGCCAGGGTGAAGATGATGCCGATCACCGTGCCCAACATCCCCATGGTAGGGGCGTAGCCCCCCATGGTCTCCAGCACCTGGTAGCGACGGGCGTGACGGCTCTCCAGCTGTTCGATGTCCAGCTCCAGCATCTGGCGGATGAGGTTCGGGTCCGTGCCGTCCACCAGGAGCTGCAGCCCCTTCTGGATGAAGGGGTTGTCGATCCGGGCGATGCGCTCCTCCAGGCTCAACAGGCCGTCCTTGCGGGCCTGTTCGGCCAACTCCACGAAGAGCTGGATGATCTCGTCGTACTTGGCATTGGCGTTGCCGAAGGCCCGGCCCAACAGCTTCAACGCGGTGATCACGTCCTCGGCCGGCATGGTCATCATGGTGATGCCCACAGTGCCACCCAGCACCAGGACGAACGACGAGAGATCCCACAGGGCAGCCGGGCTGCTGCCCGCGGCCACGATCACGTAGGCGATGCCGCCCAGGGCGAGCAACAGGCCGCCTAGCGCCAAGGGATTCATGGCGTTCCCTCCTCCGTCTCCGGGTCTGGCCGTACGGATGCCGCCACGCCCTCGGGGGTGGGCATCATGGCACACTGGAAAACGGCCCGCCGATAGGCCACGATACGGTCGACCACCTCCTGGCGCGACTCGCGCACCAGGTAGCTGTTGCCGTTGAGAAGCCGGATGAAGGTATCCGGGTTGGCGTCGATGGTCTCGATCAGGTCCGCGTTCAGCGTGAACGGATGCCCGTCCAGGCGAGTGACTTCGATCACGACCGTCTTCCTCCCGCGCTTGAGGCCGTCGCCGAGGATCTCCGGAGCGCCGGCAGCCCCCTCCTCCACGTCCTTGCACCGAAAACTATACCGAAGCCCGTCGACCCTGGACGTGGGGAGCCGGTATGGCCTGTGTAACCCCTCCGTAACAACCGCCCCGCAGGCCGAGCGCGAAGAGGGCGCCCCAGAGGGGGGCGCCCCTGGCTCCCATGGCCTCCTGCCCGGGTTCACCCCTCGAACTCCCCGCCCACCAGACGATAGCCGTGGCGATACACGGTCTGGAGATAGGTGGGGTTGCGGGGATCCGGCTCGATCTTCTGCCGCAACTTCATGACCTGCATCCGCACGATGGCCGGATCCCCGGTGCCCGGGTAGTAGTTCCAGACCTCCCGCAACAGATCCTCGGAGCTGAAGGTGCGCCCAGGGTTGGACATCAGGTGGTTCAACAGGTTGAACTCGCTGGGGGTCAACTGGATGGCCCGGTCCTTCACGTAGAGGGTGCAGGAGGCCCGATCCAAGGTGAGGTTGCCCACCGAGATCCGATCCTGCTGGATCTCCGCGGAGGGAACCCGGCGCAACAGAGCCCGCAGACGCAGGTGCATCTCCGTCAGGTTCATGGGCCGAACCACGATGTCGTCCGCGCCGGCCTTGTAGCTGGCCACCCGGGCCTCCAAGGTGTTCTCTGCCTGGATCAAGACCAACAGGGAGGGCAGACGCAGTTGATGGCGCAGGTACTCACAGAGGCTCAACCCGTCCAGGTCCTCGGCCTGGGTGCTGATGAAGACGATGTCCGGCACCGTCTCCTGGGCCAGTTTGACGCCCTGGAGGCCGCTGGGGGTGTGGCTGATGAAGTGGCTTTCGCCGATGAGAGCTGTCTGGATGATCTGAAGGTCCTTCGCGTCCCTGGATACGACGAGCAAACGCGCCATAGCTTCCCTCACACACCGCCTGTGACATGCTTGCCTTGCCTGCCTGGTTTGCCTGGCCCTGGAACATGGCCCCGGCCCGGACTGCCTCGGCTCCCTGTCGGGGTGGGCGGATGCCCGGCCCGAAACGCCCTGGCCGGAGCGGGGCTCGCTCCTCGGGCCTTCCAGTTATTACAATACCAGGAGGCCAGATCTTCGATTATAGGGCGTTGGTCCCACAGAGGGTTAGGCCAGTTGGGCCATTGCCATCGAACCTTTCACCTGCCAATGAAAAACTCGGCCCGTCTGGGCCGAGTTCTCCGTGCCGTGGAGGGTCGACGGTGCCAGGTCACCGAGGAGCGGTCTGCAGGTGGAGCGGGGCTCCCTCCCGCTCGTGGCCCAGGCCACAGTGGCCGTTCCGATGCGAGGCATCCTCCTGGGGAGCCCGGGCGGAGCGCAGGGCCAGGTGCATGGTGATGAGCCCGTGCTCGGTCTCCAAGGGCACCACCAGCCGCTTGAAGCCCACCGTGGAGAGCTGGGTGCCCTTGCCCAGGATCAGGGTGGGCACCGAGATGTTGCACCGGTAGCCGGCCTCGGCCAGGTAGGTGGTGGCCACCCCGGTGATCACGTTGCCCATCTCCGCGATGCCGCTCTGGGCCAGCTCGTCGAACCTCCCGTACTCCTGCCCCAGGATCTGGGAGACGATGGCCAGGGCCACCCTCTGCTCCATGCTGTAGAGCACGATCCCCTGGATCTCCCCCACCACGCTCAGCAGCACGGTGACGTCTGCGGAGGTACATCCGTTGTGCTCCAGGTAGATCTTGCCTCGCCGCACCGCGCTCCCGATCTCCGTGATCAACACCGTCTGAGCCGCTCGCAGGAAGGGGTTGATGAAGTTCACGCTCATGGCCTGCCCTCACTCCGCAATGGGCTGGTACCGGGAAAATGGACGATTGGAACGGGCCTGGATATCGGCAGAAGGACCTACTCCATTGGGCCTAATCCATTATACGGAAGGGGCCCGCTTCCACTGATAGAGCGATGGGGCCAGGTACTCCAGGCCCAGCTCCCAGTAGTGGGAGATGGTCTCGGTACCGCCCACGAAGAGCACCCCACCCGGGCGCAGGGCCCGGGCCAGGGCCCCGAAGACCTGGGCGCGGACCTGAGGCGTGAAGTAGATGACCACGTTGCGACACAGGATCAGATCGTAGCAGTTCGACGGCATGGATTCCCGCAGGACATCCCCGTACATGAAGTGGACCAGGCGACGCACCTGGGGTTTGACCACGAAGGCCTCTCCAGAGCCGGTCGGCTCGAGAAAACGGTGGGCCAGATGGGACGGGAGCTCCAGGAGCTCCCGTTCCCCGTAGGGGCCGCCCCGCCGGGCCCGGACCAGGCTTCCCCGGTCGATGTCGGTGGCCCGGATGCGGTGCACCCCATCCGGTGCCCGCTCCAACAACAGCATGGCCAGGGTGAAGGGCTCGGCCCCCACGGAGCAGCCGACGCTCCAGGCCCGCAGCCCCTTCCGGCCCGAGGAGCGCAACAGCTCTGGAAGGATCCGATGCTCCAGCTCTGCCCAGCGGGACGCGTCCCGATAGAAGGAGGAGACGTTGATGGTCAGGAACTGCCGGAAGCGATCCAGCTCCTCGGGCACTTCCCACAGCAGCCGGGCGAAGGCCTGGCCGGTCTCCACACCACAGCGGGCCAACCACGCGCTGAGACGTCGCTCCATCTGCTGCGTGTGGTAGTCGTCCAGGTCGATGCCGGTGAGCTCCCACAGGGCATCGCGGATGGCCGCGAAGTCCCCCGGCTCCAGGCGCCGTGGAGGCGAGGGACGCCCCGGACCCATGGGCCACCTCAGCAGGGCCTGGGCATCCTGGAGCTCTGCCGGAGGGGTTGTCCGTCCCCCTTCTCGGGCAGACGGGCAGTCCGATTCCGAGGGTGGGGACCCGGCGCGTCCGGTCATGATGGCCTCACCTTGCGGGCCAGGAAAGCCGCCAATGCCTCCGGGCTGCCCTCGAAGTCCGCCAGGCCTGCCTGGCGGACGTACCGAGGCATGCCGTAGACCACAGAGGTGGCCTCGTTCTGGACCAGCACCATGCCGCCACACGCGCGGACCCAGCGGGCCCCCTCCAGCCCATCCCGGCCCATGCCGCTCAGCACCACCGCGATCAGCCGGGGCCCGTGGTGTTGGGCCGCGTTGTGCAGCGTCACATCGGCCGCAGGACACATGTTGTGCACGAAGGGTCCATGGACCAGTTGGACCCGGGAGTCCTCGGTCAACACCAGATGGGTGCCGGTAGGCGCCACCAGGAAGACGCCCTGGCGCACGGGCACATCGGGCTGGGCCTCCGCCACCCGATAGGGGCCCAGGCGGTCCAGGCGAGCGGCCAGGATCCGGGCAAAGCGCTCCGGGATGTGCTGGATGACGATCCCCGCGATGGGCAACCCCGGCGGGAGCGCACGCAGGAACGAGGCCAGCGCGGAGGGACCGCCGGTGGAGCTGGCCACCACCACCAGGAAATCGGTCTCGGCCAGGGGCGGGTGGGCCTCGATGGGGGGTCTGGGTGCCGCCTGGGGCTCGAGGGGAGGGACCCCGGGAGCGGCCAGGACGTCCTGGGGAGGGCGCACCGCGACCCGGGCGTACTCCCGGATCTTCGCGGCCAAGGTGCGGACGGTGTCCGCCAGAGTGATGCCGGGCCCCGGTTTGGTGACGAAGTCCAGGGCACCGAGCTCCAGAGCGCTGAGGGTGGCGGCGCTGCCCGGGGCCGTGAGGTAGCTCAACATGATGACCGGCCGGGGCGCGGTGGCCATCAGCCGCTGGAGCGCGGTCAGGCCATCCATCTCCGGCATCTCCACGTCCAACACCACCACATCCGGGTTCAGTTCCTGGACCCGTTGGAGCATCTCCAGGCCATGGCAGGCATGGCCCACCACCTGGATGTCAGGGGCGTCCCGGAGATGCCGCTCCAGGGCCAGGCGCACCAGCGGGGAATCGTCCACCGTCAGCACCCGGACCCGGCCCGAGGGCCGTTCCTCGGCCCTGTTGGACCCGGATGGATGGCCTCTCCGTTCCTGCCTTGGAGGGGGCAGGCCCTCTGGGGGCGAGGCCGACAGGGGGGGCGGTGACATCGCGGTTCACCGGCTCACATGAGCAGCTTGTGCACGGATTTCAACACCCGCTCGGGCTCGAAGGGCTTGACGATGAAGTCCTTGGCGCCGCTCTTGATGGCCTCGATGACGATGTTCTGCTGGCCCATGGCCGTCAACATGGCCACCCGGGCCGACGGGTCCAGCTCCCGAATGGCCCGCAGCGCGTTCAAGCCGTCCATCTCCGGCATGCTGATGTCCAGCAGCACGGCGTCGGGACGCTCCGTCCTGTATTTCTCCACGGCCTCTCGTCCATTGGCCGCCTCGATGACGACGAACCCCTGCTCGTTGAGGATCCGGGCACAGCGAATCCGCATGAACTTGGCGTCGTCCACCACGAGGATCTTTCGAACCATGATCACCTCCGTATCCACTACACCGAATGCGCCGAGACCGGCTGGGGGAGAGGGGTCAGGCGGGCACCGATCCCCCCGACATCGACGATGAGGCCGATACGACCATCCCCCAGCAGGGTGGCACCGGCCAGGCCATCGATCCGGTTCAGGGGATAGCGCAGGGCCTTCAAGACCACCTCTTCCTTGCCCAGGGGGCGATCGATCCACACGCCGAAGTGCACGTCGCGATAGACGATGGAGACCACATAGGGCCGCCCTTTCGGGGGCGAGGGCGGAGACGCCGCGGCCATCTCGGCCCCCAAGGCAGGAGCCGGCGCCTGGCCGAGCAGGTCGTCCATCTCGTACAGGGGCAGGAACTCCCCCCGGACGTATGCAGCCGGCCTCCCCCGGACGTCGGAGAGGGTCAGGCTCTCCCGTTTCAGGATCTCCACCACGTTCTGGAGCGGAATGGCATAGACGTAGCGATCCACCTGGGCCAGCAGCGCGGGCAGGATGGCCAGGGTCAGGGGCATGCGCAGCTCGAAGGTGGTTCCCTGGCCCGGGCTGCTGCGGACGGTGACCGCCCCGTTCAGGCGCTGGAGGTTGCTGCGCACCACGTCCATGCCCACGCCGCGGCCGGAGATCTCGCTGACCCGGGCGGTGGTGGTCAGGCCCGGCGTGAAGATGAGCTCGATGGACTGGTCGTAGCTCAGGTCCTGGGCCTTGTCCGGGGAGAGGAGCCCCAGCGCAACGGCCTTCTCTCGCACCCGTTCCGCGTCGATGCCTCGGCCGTCGTCCGAGACCATGATCACGATCTGGTTGTCCGCCGAGGAGGCCTGGAGGGTCAGCCGCCCCACCGGTGGCTTGCCCAGGGCCACCCGCTCCTCGGGCGGTTCGATGCCGTGGTCGATGGCGTTTCGGATCAGGTGGAGCAGAGGATCGGCCACGTGCTCGATCACGGAACGGTCCACCTCCGTCTCCTGACCGCTCAGGTTCAGCTCCACCTCCTTGCCCAGTTCCCGGGCGATCTGGCGGACGATGCGGGGCATGCGCCCGAAGAGGGCACCGATGGGCTGCATCCGGACGGCCACCACCTCCTCGTGCAGGCGATCCGTGACGGTGGAGAGATGGGCCAGGGTGTCGTTCAGGGCCTGGAGCTGTTCCGGGCGCAGCCACTGGGCCAGCTCCTCGTAGATCCGGAAGAGGCGGTTGCGATCCGTGACCAGCTCGCCGGTCAGGTTGAGCAGGTTGTCCAGACGTTCCACCCGGGTCCGGACGAACCGGGTATCCCGACGCAGGTCCACCGCGCCGGCAGGGCGATGGCTCTCCCCGGACGAGGTCCGCTCCGCCTGCGGGGAGCTCTCCGCCGGGGAGGGAGCTGCGGCCAGGCCGGGGCCCATCCCCGAGATGTCGCTGACCCGCACGTTCTGGAGGCCGTCGATGGTCTGGAGCCGGGTGTGGACATCCCCGGCAGCCAGCTCCGTCACCGCCAGGGCCCTGTAGTCCGGCCCGGCCTGGCCCTGGGCCAGGGCCTCGGCATCCGGCTGGCTGGCCACCACCCGGGCCATCTCCCCCAACTCCACGTGGGCCTGGAACAGACGGGCCCCGGGAGCGAAGCCCGCGGGATCGGCCTGGATCTGGACCAGAAGGAGGTGTTGCCCGGCAGCCAATGCCTCGGCCAAGAGCTGTCGGGCCTCGGTGGAGAGAGCCGGCAGGGGCACGCCCTGGGGTGCCGTCTGGAGCTCGGAGTGGGCGGTGGGGGACTCCACCCAGCCGCCGAGCTGCCGGAGCAGGGAGGTGGCCTCTGGCCCTGGGGGCCGGTCTGCGATCACGTCGTCCAGGTAGTGGCGGAGCGCGTCCGCGACCTCGAAGAGCACGGTCAACTTCTCCGGGGTCAGGGCCAAGACCCCATCCCGGATCTGGGTGAGCACCGCCTCGGCCCGATGGGTCAACTGGGCCATGGTATGGTGGCCCACACTGGCCGCCGACCCCTTCATGGTGTGGAAGGCCCGAAACACCCGT
>JALSIX010000073.1 GCA_026989655.1 Caldilineaceae bacterium | reverse complement strand
CAGCTCCTCCGGCCCCAGGGCCTCCACATCCGCGCCCCAGCCTCGGATCCAGGGCAGCATCTCCCGCCATTCCGCGATGGGCGCCCGCCAGATGACGCCCCCATCCTCCAGGGGCTCCACCCGCTCCAATGGATGCCACATGCTCTCCTGCACCCGTTTGGCCGCGGGCCCGGGCGCAAAGCGCAACACCACCTCCTGGGGCTCCTCCTTGCCACGCCATACGCCCCAGGCGTAGCGAAGCATGGCGTCCTCGTCGAAGTCCTCGGGGATCTGGAAGGGCTCCCCGGTGAGCACGGCCTTCAATATCCGGTCCAGACGATAGGTGACGATCTCTCCGAACACGTCGCTGGGCCCGATGATGTACACGCTGTCGCTCCAGGGGGAAGGTTCGATGAGATAGGGGCTGATCTGATCTCGGTAGGGCCTTCGGGTGCTCAGGCCCTGGTACCACACTCGCAGGCGTAGGCCCTCTACCCACGCGTGGGCCACCCTCTCGAAGACCTTCTCTTGCTCCGGTCGTTGGTATTGTGCAAGCAACTGTTCCGCCGAGCGAACCAATTTCTCGGTCATGGGTTTCTGCATGGCCGCGGCCAGCTTGCTCAGGGCCGAGGCCATGGGCTTCTTCCCCACGCGGGTCTGTTGCGAGGCCCGCCGGGCAGCCAGGTAGAGGCTCAGGGCCTCGCAGATGTGCAACCGCACATGGGAGAGATAGTTCCGGCGATCGATGCGATATCGGCCAGGCGATTCCTCGATGAAGGGGATGTGGGCGGCCTCCATCTCCTTCCGATCCCGGTAGACAACAGAACGGTCCACGCCCAGGCGCTTGGCCATCTCGATGTCGCTGAAGGCTCGCTGCAGATACAACCGCTCCATCTCGAGCAACCGATTGGCCCGATTCATCCCTTTGCTCATCCCGCTCTCGCTCCCTTCAGCTCTGCAGGGCCCCAAACACGGTGTTGCCAGGGGACCTGTTCAAACGGATTGCCTCCTGGCTCCCACCCCATGGGACGGGCCCTCTCGCCCGTTCTTCTTTTCACCGCTTCATAGCCTTGCTACGACTACGATAAAGCTCCCTTGTTGCAGGTTCTGCAACATTGGGGCCATGTTGCCGTTTCCGGGGGGATGGTCGATGGCTCTGCGGCCGTCCAGAGGAGCATCAGGTGGCTTTGGACGTTGCGACGACGAAGCGGGCGCACTCCCCACCTGGGGAGCGCGCGGCATCGTTTTTCACCCTATCCGTAGAGAAGCATAGGACAGGTGTTTCGCGCAAGCCGTACTTTGCACCAACTTTGGCTTTCCGTCGAGAGCGTGGAGACGGGTGTCCGCTCCGGAGGCCCCGCGCGATGGCAGGCCAGCCCAGGATAGGCTGACCCGCCATCGTATCTGGGTTCGAGGAGGGGGTGGGCTCAGAGGATCCGAGGAGGGGTGGGCTGCCAGTAGTCGGGCTCCCGTTTGGGCGGATTGGCCAGGCGGGCCTCGGTCTCCGCCATGGCCGTCACGATCTCAGCGATCTCCTCCAGGCTCAGACGACGGTTTTTGTCCTTTTTGTGTTGGGCCGCCACCATGATGTTCAAGGAGGCGACCAGATGAGGTTTTGCACCGAGTTTGGCCATAGACCCTTCCCTTTTTCTGTGAACTGTTTCGGTCCTTGGCTGATCGGAGATGCGGTCGTCGCTCGGGCGTTGGGCACATCCGGCGGCTCCTGTGTGGTTATCGGTGGCTGGGGGCGCGGAGCGGATGGTTCGCTATGGCTAAGGTTGGGCCCGGCGGCCTAGAGGAGGGATGGGAGAGTGTGGCTACTCAGGGGCTGTTGGGGCCGAACACGCTCCGCACGTAGTCCTGCCCGATGACGATGCGGATGTCGATCTCCTGGGTGGGGATGAGGCCGTTCAGCACGGGGAGCTGCTGGCCCAGGCCCAGATCGGCCTGGAGCCGGGCCACCAGGCTCGGATCCGCGTGGTAGTTGACGATGAGGGTTCGCTGGTAGGTGGGGCGTTCGGCCTCGCCGACGGTGACCACCTGCCATCCCCGGGCCTCCAGCTCGGCCTGCATGCGCGCGGCGATGTCCGGATAGCTCACACCGTTCAGGATCTCCACCCGGGCCAGCTCGGGCCGGGAGACCAGGGCAGGATTGCTGGGGGCTGGATCCCCCATCTGGTCCGCCACCAGGCCGGCCATGGAGTTGGGGTTCGGCTGACCCTGGGCCAGGGGGAACTCCGACGAGAGCTGGAAGAATTCGTCCAGGGCCTGCCGGATGGCCGCCCGATCCGGCAGCAGGACCCAGGCTCCGTCGTCGGTGAAACTCTCGGTGCCGTAGCGATTGTCCAGCACCAGGCGACGGATCTCCTGGAAGGGGTGGGTGCGGATGTAGTTGGCCAGTTGGATGGCCAGGGGCAGGGGCAGATCCGTGTCAAAGCTGTCCCGCATGGTGGCCATCAGTTCCGGCGCCCGGGCGATCAGGGTGGGGATCATGTCCGCGGCCAACACCTTGTCCAGGATGGCCTGGAGGACCTGTTGTTGGCGTTCTGCCCGGGCATAGTCGTTGTCCACGTTCCGGGTGCGGACGTACTTCAGCGCGGTGGCTCCGTCCAGCCGTTGGAGGCCGGCCTCCAGGTGGAAGACCTCTGTGCCGTAGTCCTCGGTGGGATACTGTTCGTCGTGGATGGTCTTGGGGACCTCCACGGTCACTCCGCCGATGAGGTCCACAAAGCGGACAAAGCCATGGAAGTTCACCTTCACGTAGTAGTGGATGGGTTGGCCCAGGAAGCTGCTCACCGTGTCCTTGGCCAGTTGGGCGCCTCCGCCTGGGTAGCCCAGCTTCTCGCCCAGCACGTAGGCGGTGTTGATCTTGGTGGTGATGTCGTAGCCCGGAATGGGTACCCAGAGATCCCGGGGCAGGGAGATCATGCCCGCGATGCCGTGTTCCAGATCCAGGGTCACCACCATCATGGTGTCGGTGCGGGGAGGACCGTCCTCGTCGGGGCGTTCGTCGGTGCCCAGGAGGAGGATGTTCACCCGTTTTCGGGAGGGGAGATCCTCGGCCACGTGGCCGACATGGGGGGAGGAGACGGGCCCCGGTTGGGCCGCGAGGCCAGGCTCGGTGACGGCCTGGGAGGGGCCCCGCCCCTCGTCCACCGTGGCCGTCTCCGGCTGGGCAGACCTGGGATCGGGGAGGTGGCGGCTGTAGGCCAGTTGGTGGAGGGTCTGGTAGAGATAGGTGGACAGGACCAGGGCCACGGCCCACACCAGGACCGCGTAGAAGCTGGCCAGGAACAGCGCCAGAGCTCGTTTGCGAACGTCCGTTCCATGCCGTCTGGCCGGGCGGGGTGCCGGCATGGAAGGCGCTTTCCGGAACTTGGGAGACGGGCTCTGCATAGCAGGGCCATTATAGCACAGGGCGTTGCGGCCTTGCTACTCTGCCAGGGGCGCCGCGTAGAGGGAGGTCTGGGTCATCAGGAAGAGGATCCCGCTGTCCTCGTCCACGTCCAGGCCTCGCAGGCCTCGCAACAGCTCGGGCTCGGGGCCCTGGAGCACCTCCAGGTAGGTTCCGTCCTTGGCGAAGACCACCACCCGATCCTGGTTGGCGTCCGCCAGGTAGATGCGCCCGGTGGGCTGGGCGTTCAGGGCCAGGTCCACGTAGCGGACCTGGAGGGCCGCCAGTTGCTCCAGTTGGAAGGGCTGTTGCTGGCCCTGGCGATAGCGCAGGAGTTGGCCGTTCTCTGTCAGGAGCCAGATGTCGCTGTCGATCTCCATGTCCAGCAGTCCGCGGAGATCCACCTGGACGGCCGGCTGGAACCAGGGGTAGGCCGGGGTCGCGTATCCCTGTCCCTTCGCGATCTCGTAGCGGAAGATCTGGTCCGCCCCTTCGTCGGCCAGGTAGAGCCGCCCCGCGTAGGTGGCCAGTTGGGTCACCTGTTGGAGGAGGTCCGCGTCCTCTGCCACGCCCACGGGGATCCGGGAGAGGCCGTCCACCTCGTTGTAGCGCCAGATCTGGTTGCGGTCGTCCAGGATGAGGAGGCTGGCCTTGTCCAGGATCCCGGCCTGTTTGGGCTCCCAGGCCATGTCCACCAGGTTGCCCACCGTCTGGCCCCCTACATTGGCCCCGGTCTGGATGACGGTCACGGGTTGGCCCCGGAGCGCAGCCCGGGTCGCATCGGTCCGGTAGAGCTCCACCCGCTGGCGTCCTCGGTCCAGGATGTAGATGTCCTGTGCGGTGGTCAGCACCCGGTAGGGGTTGGCGTCGGGGGGAAAGCGGGTGATCAGGGGCGGGTCCAGGGTGTACAGTGCCCGTACCCGCAGCAGCCGCTGGGTGGCCAGCCCGATCCGCTGGCTCAGGGCTTCGATGCGGTCGGTGGTGCCCACGTAGGAGATGGCGGTATCCAGCAACCGCTGGGCTTCGTTGAACGCGGCCCAGGCCTGATCCCCGTTGCCGGCGTCCAGGTGTTCCTCGCCCAGCAGAACCAGGCCCTCGGCCCGCTCCACCAGTTGGGTGGCCTCCTCCACGTTCGCGTTGCCCTCTCCCAGGATGGCCGCCAACACGGCTCCGAAGGCCAGGAGCGGGATCAGGATGGCCAGCAACAGGAAGACCCGGGCCCGGTTGCCTCGAGTCCGGGAGGGCGGGGAGGCCACGGGCCGGAGAGGGCTTCGGGGAGGAGCCGGCTCGGTGCTGGGCTCGGCCGAGGAGGGGGGCTCGGTCCAGGCGATGGGTGCCCGGCCCCGGTCGGGGAGCAGGCGGGGGAGCCAGGCTGCCAGGGTGGCACGCAGCGCGTGCCACCACCGCCACCCCAGGCGCCGGCGTTGTTCCAGCATCCGCAGACGGGCGGCGAAGGAGGCTCGGCCCTGGGCGGTCTTGGAGCGAGCCGCCACCTGGGCCTCGGGCGGTTCCCAGGCGGGCGGGGCCGGGGTGGCCGGAGGGCTTGGGGGAATGGATGGCGCCGGCGGGAGGGGCTCCTGGCGCTCCCGGAACGAGGCCTCTGGGGTCTCCGGGACGATGCGGACCGGCGGCGTGGCTCCCAGGGCCGTGGGCAGGGTCCGCACGGGCTTGGGCATGGCCGCGGAACGGGGCTCCGGCTGGGTGAGGACCACCAGGAGCCCCAGCACCTGGTCGCTCTTGGCCTCCTGGTGGAGGTATTCCACCACGTCGAAGCGGTTTCCCGGCTCGGTGGTGGCCACGGCGCCTCCGAGCCGGCGGATGTCAGTGAGCAGGATCCAGTCGCTCTCGCCCAGGAAGAGGACGTCGCCGTCCTGGGCCCGATGCCGGTAGATGTGGACCTCGGGGGGCGACTCTCCGCCGACAGGGCCCTTGTAGTAGCTGGGATCCGGGGGGAACTGGTCCACCCGGTCTCCGGTGGCCACCAGGACCAGCCCGGGCCCGGCCCCGGCCACCACCAGGTGGTCCTCCACCAGGGCTGCACAGGTGATCCCGGCCCGCAGATCGGTGTCGGGCCAGCTCCGATTCATCTCCTGGAGGGTGGCGTGGGCCTCCAGGATGGCCCGGTTCAGGATGCTGCTGACCGGCCCCCCCGCGGTGTAGTAGGTGCCCTGGATCACCTCCTGCAACCGGCGGAGGACCTGGCCCTTCACGGGGCTTTCCCCCATGAGCTCGATGAGGACGTAGAGGTTGCCCCGGTGATATCGGGGCTCTCCCTGTTCGGGCTGGATCGCGGCCACCGCGTGGTAGCGGGGGTGGTTCTGGTGGACGAGGTGGGCGAGGTGGGTCTCGAAGCGCATGGGAACTCCGCCAGCTGGGTCAATCTCCCGGGGTGCCGGCCTGGACGGTGGACAGGTCGTACAGCTCGCTGTACTTGCGCTGCAGGTACTCCAGGTAGGGCTGCACGCTCAGCGGGCGGCCGGTCACCCGCTCGATCAGGGTGTCCGGGAGGAATTTTCCGCCGTGTTGGTAGATCCGTTCGGTGAGCCATGTGCGCAGGGCATCGAAACGTCCCTGGGCCATCTCCTCCTGGATGGCCGGGCCCTGTTCGGCCATGGCCGCCTGGAAGAACTGGGCGCCCATGATGTTGCCCAGGGTGTATCCCTGGAAGCTGCCGCCGATGAAGCCGCTGAACCAGTGGATGTCCTGGAGGACGCCGTCCCGGTGGTTGGAGGGGACGACGCCCAGGTCTTCGGCCATCCGGGCCCGCCACGCCTCCGGCAGGTCCGCCACCCGGAGCTCCTGGTTGAGCAGGGCCCGTTCCAGGTCGAAGCGAAGCATGATGTGGAGGTTGTAGGTGACCTCGTCCGCCTCGGTGCGGATGAGGGAGGGCTGGACCTTGTTGATGGCCCGGTAGAATGTCTCCAGGGAGACCTGGGCAAGCTGATCCGGGAAGGTCTCCTGGAGGCGGGGGTAGAAGTGCTCCCAGAAGGGGCGGCTGCGGCCCACCAGGTTCTCCCACAGGCGGGATTGGCTCTCGTGGACGCCGGCGGAGGCTCCATGGTCCAGGGGGGTATCCGCCAGGCGGGGGTGGATGTTCTGCTCGTAGAGGGCGTGGCCCGTCTCGTGGAGGGTGCTGAAGAGGCCGATGGCCAGGTCGTCCTCGCGATAGCGGGTGGTGATGCGCACATCCCCCTGGGCGATCTTGATCATGAAGGGGTGGGGCGCCAGGTCCTGGCGCCCTTGCTGGAAGTCGTAGCCGTAGCAGGCGGCCACCATCTCGCCGAAGGCCCGTTGGCCCTCCACGGGGTAGTGCTGATGCAGGCAGCGGTCGTCCACCGGGGGATGGGCCTTGATGGCCTGGACCATGGGGCGCAGGACTTCCCGCAGTTCCCGGAACAGCTCGTCCATGCGGGCCGCGGTCATGCCCGGGTCCGAGTGGTCGATGAAGACGTCCAGGGGCTCCTGGTGTTCGGGGAAGAAGGCCGCGAACTCCTGGGACAGCCTCAGGCTCTCCTCCAGCAGGGGACGGACTGCCTGCCAGTCGTCCTGGGGCCGGGCCTCGGTCCACGCCTGGAAGAGCTGGGAGAAGTGGGCCGCGGCCCGGGCCACGAAGGCCTCGGGCACACGACGGCTCCGGTCGTAGTCCCGGCGCACCCAGAAGAGGATGGCGGCCTCGTCCGAGTCGGGAGGCAACGCCTCCCGAAGGGGCTCCAGCGCGTCCAACAGCCGACCCAGGGCGGGGTCGGTGAACTTGGCATGGGCGAGTCGGTTCAGGGTGGCCTGGTGGCTGCTTCGGGCCGCTGCACCTCCCGGCGGCATGTAGGTGTTCTGGTCCCAGATGAGGACGTTGACCGCCCGTCGGAGGTGGTCGATCTCCTGCAGGCGCTGCATGAGTTCCTGCCACGTGGGCTGGAGATGGGGGGGGATCTGTCGCGGTTCCATGGGGCTCGTCGTACTCCCTTGGCTCGGCATGTCAGGCGATGTCGAAGGGACGGCCCACTCTTGCTTGGTACCGGGCTGTCCGGTGGGCGTCTGGGCCGGAATCGTCCTGCCATGGATTGTACTGTGCATACGGACAAATGACAAGCCATCCTCTGGGCGGCAGGGGTGGGAGATGGCCCGGCTGCGCGGGCCCTGGAAGAGGGAGGGGCCGGATGCCGGAGGCGGGTCTGGCGGTGCCAGAGGTGTGGCCCGGGGGCGCGGGCTCGGTTTTCCAGGGCTGGCTGCCCGGGTGTGGGGCCCGTCCGGGCGCGGGGAGATCACTTGCTCAGCATCATCTCCTGGGTTTTGTTCTCCTGGGGTTCCGGGGCCTGGGCCGGGAGGGGTTCGTTGTGGATCAGCCCCACCAAGGCCGCGCGGGTCTCTCGGGCGCCGGCCAGGTTGTCCTCCTCCAGCAGGGCCAGCCGTTGGACGATGCTGCGCAGGAGAGGCGGGTTGATGGCCATCAGCTCTTGGGCCAGTTCCAGCCACCGCCTTTGGACCTCGGGGTTGGGGTGGTTGTGGAGGAAGACCGCCAGACGGGCTGGGTGGGTCCGCCCGGGGGATACGGGCAGGGTCTCGTTGAACTCGTTGGCGGCCAGGGTGAAGTAGAAGGCCAGCATGGGGGCCACCACCTTGCGGACCCGGTCCCACACGGGCTCGGTCTCCTTCACCAGGGCGAAGAAGGCCCGGTAGTAGTCCAGGGCTTTGGCGTAGTCTCGGCGGGCAAAGGCGGCTCCGGCTGCCACGGCCGCGTAGCTGGCCAGGTACCACTCCAGGTCCATCAGGCTGGCCCCGGGCTCCTTGCGCCGGAGCAGTTCGTACATCATCCGGGCCGCGCGCAGGAAGTAGATGCGGGCCCGTTCGAAGTCGCTGGTGCGGATGCGGAGGCCCTCCGCGTTCAGGTGTCGGGCCTCCTCCAGGCTGGGCTCCTGGTCCAGCTCCTGGGCGGCCAGGTCCACCAGGACGATGCGGAACTCGGGGCTCTCCACCAGCCGTCGGGGCCATTCGTAGCCGTCGATCAGGGCCTTCTCGTCGCCGGTCTCCAGCCGGGTCTCCTGGGCCAGGGCCACCAGGCGCTGGAGGGTCTCGGAGGAGGCGGCGTCCTCGTAGAGGAGGGCGGCCAACACCTCCTCCCGGATGGGCAGGTGGTGTTGGAGGAGGACGCCTACGTAGACGCTCTCGCAGCGGAGGATGAACTCCTCCAGGCCCAGCTCCGGCAGGAGGGTGAGGGGGTCCAGTTCCCAGGATTGGGGCTGGGGGTCGAAGACATTGGCCAGCTTGAGCAGCCGGGCGGCCTCCCGCAGGTCCTCTGGGCGGACGGCGAGGGTGTCGTCCTCCTGCAGGTGGGCCCGAAGGGCCCCGATCGCGCCGTCCAGGGTCAGGCGGCCGGGGGTTTCCTGGAGCAGCCGGTGGAGGTGGCCGAGCAGTGCGCGGCGCACCTGGGAGCTGGAAGGTCGGAAGCCGGCCGAGGTCCAGGCCATCCGGTAGCGGAGAGAGTCGTCGATCTCCAGGGGGGGCCGGAGTCGAGGTTGCAGGGAGACCAGGTAGCCGTCCTCGGTCTGGTGGAGTTCCACCAGGTCCGAGTGGGCCTCCAGGAAATGGGTGAACTGGTCGTGGCCCAGGGCCGATTCGTCGAACTGGGGGTCCAGCTTGAGCATGTCCAGTTTCAGGGAGCTGGCTGGCACCAGCCCCTGGGGGAAGCGGGGCGCGAGCTGGCGCATGGCCGTGACCAGGAGCTGCCGGGCCCGCTCCTGGGCATAGGAGGGGGTGTTCGCGTGGATGGCCAGGAGCTCGTCCACCAGGAGGAACTCGTCCGCGGTCCGGGCCAGGAGATCGCTGGTGGTGTCCCGCAGCCCCATGACCACCACATATTTGCCGTAGCTGCGGAGGCGGCGCATGACCGGGGTGAAGTCGCTGTCTCCGCTCACCAGGACGAAGATCCGGACGGTGGGCTGGCGGAGCGCGGTCTCCACCGCGTCCAGGGCGATCACCATGTCTGCGGCGTTCTTGCCCGCCGCGGTGGTGTAGCGGAAGAGGTGGACGGGTTCGACCCCGTTCTCCAGCAGTTCCTGGCGGTAACGGCCGAAGCGGCTCCAGTCCGCGTAGGCCCGGCAGATGGCACAGCGGCCATAGCGGTTGACCGCCTGCAGGATGGGTTTCAGGTCCAGGTGTCCATACCGCTCTTCCGCGGAGATGGCCACGTTCTCGAAGTCGATGAACAGCGCCACATCATCCTGGGTGGACAGGGATTGAGGCGACATGGTCTCTCTCCAGGTCAGAACAGAGATGCGCCGGGACGATCCGCACTCCTGCTGCGGCCTGGCGGTGGCGGGGATCCCTCCTCTGGGGCCAGGATCCCTGGATCGGGGCGGGATCTCGGTCGAGCCAATGTTGGACGGGCGAGTGAGGTGGCATCATGGCTCCAGTGTACTCCATCCGGAGCGACCCTGCAAGGCGAGATAGCAGGGTTAAGTAGACGATCGCGGAAGCGGACCGAGGTGGGCGGTGCAGACCGGCGCCCCCCCGGCCCGAGGGGCTCTGGCCTCTCCATCGGGCAGCGAGGACACCGTCAGCCCAGGCGGCCGCCGAAGGACCGTGGCCTGTGGATTCTGTCTCGCGCCTCCCATCATAGCAGCAAAATGTGACGAATGGACTTACGGAAATGGGCGTGATTTTCCCCGTTTCGGCCTGCCGGGGCACATCCGGGACGCCATTCCTGCCGCCGCTCCGGGGCAATGGACCCGGACGGGGAGCCCGTGCTACAATGGGAGAGGGATCGGGAGAGACAGGGAGACAGGAACACAGATGCGCATCGGGATCATCGGCCTTCCGAACAGCGGCAAGACCACCATCTTCAACGCCCTGACCCGCAGCCACACTCGGACCCAGGCCTTCTCCAGCGGACAGATCGAGGTCCACACGGCCGCGGTCAACGTCCCCGATTCTCGGCTGGAGCGGCTGGCCCAGATCTTTCCCTCTCGGCGGATCGTCCATGCCCAGGTGGTCTACAACGATATCGCAGGCCTGGCCAGCCGGCCCGATCGGCCCGGGACGCTCCGGGGGCCCCTGCTCAACGCGATCGCGGCCAATGACGCACTGATGTTGGTGGCCCGGGCCTTCCAGGATCCCCATGTTCCCCACCCGTTGGGTCGGGTCGATCCGGCCCGGGATCTCGCCACCATGGAGGCCGAGCTGCTCCTCAACGACATGGCCACCGTCGAGAACCGGCTGGAGCGGCTGGCCACCCAGAAGATGCGGGGGACGCCGTTGGAGCGCCAGCGCATGGCCCAGGAGGAGGCCCTGTTGAAGCGGCTGTGGGCCGCGTTGGAGGAGGAACGCCCCCTCCGGGAGGTGACCCTGACCGAAGAGGAACGCAAGATGTTGGGCGGCTTCGGCCTCCTTTCCCTGAAACCCCTGCTTCGGGTGATCAACGCGGGGGACGAGGACCGGGAGGAGGAGTTCGCGGAGCGGATGGGCCCGAACACCCTGTTCCTGCGCGGTCGGCTGGAGGCCGAGATCGCCCAGATGGATCCCGCGGAGGCCCCGGAGTTCCTGGCCGAGTTCGGCATCCCGGAACCCGGCCTGGACCGGGCCATCCGTCGCTGCTACGAGCTCCTGGGCCTCATCACCTTCTTCACCGTCAACGAGGAGGAGATCCGGGCCTGGGCCGTGCGCCGGGAGGCCACGGCCCGGGAGGCCGCGGGCGTCATCCATTCGGACATGGAGCGGGGCTTCATCCGGGCCGAGGTGGTACACTTCGACGACCTGGTGGCCCTGGGCAGCATGGCCGAGGCCAGACGCCAGGGGCGGCTCCGCCTGGAGGGCAAGGAGTATCGGGTCCAGGACGGGGACATCCTCACCATCCGCTTCAACGTCTGAGCGCAACGTGTCTGAGCGCAACGTCTGACCCTGGATCCGGCCCTGGGGGACGGGGCCCACCCCAGGCCGATCCGGGAACCTGCCTGGGGCCTGGGGCACTCCTGCCTCCCCATCGGCCTCGCCCGAACTCCTTCTCCTTCCGCACAGGCGCGAGGACAGAGGTCTCGGCCGACGAAACCCAGGTCGGCTACTGGAAAACCTCCCCTAGGACCTCAGGATCTTTCAGGGTACAAACTCCTCCCTGATGGCAAAGCTGTGATTGCCGGTTGCAAAATTTCAGACACAAAGGGTGGGCGGTTCCATGCCGCCCACCCCGGATCGCCTCGTCGGAAAGCCACACGCCCCGAGCTAGCGGAGGATGTTCACCAGCTTCACCTGGAAGTTGAGGGCCTGGCCGGCCAGGGGATGGTTTCCGTCCAACACCAAGGTGTCCTCGGTCATGTCTCGGACCACCACGGTGAAGAGCTGCCCCTGGGGATCCTGGACCTGGAGCATCTGGCCGGGCTGGACCGTTAGGTCCGGCGGGACCTGGCTTCGGGGCAGGGCGAAGACCAGCTCGTCGTGGTACTCGCCGTAGGCCTCCTCCGCGGGAATGCGGACCTCGCGGGACTCGCCCACCTGCATGCCCTCCACGGCCTTGTCGAACCCCGGGATCACCTGGCCTGCGCCGACGGTGAACTCCAAGGGCTCTCGACCCTCGGAAGAGTCGAAGACCTCGCCGCTGTCCAGGGTGCCGGTGTAGTGGACCTGGACGGTGTCGCCCGCTTGGGCCTCCTGCAGTCTGTTCTGTCGTTCTGACATGGTGACAAGATGTCCTCTCTGGCCCTGGGGCCCATCTAGGAAGAAAAAGCGACCCGGTCTTCGGCAAAGGGGTGGCGCCACCGGGTCGAGCTCACACGGGGATCACGGCTGCACGAGGGTCTCGCGGGGGCACACACGGGGGGCGCGACTCATTTCATCCGTTTCAGGACAGGGAGGCCATTGCGGCTTTCCATGACCTCGTAGCCCGGGGGCACCTGGTCCAGCGCACCCTCTTTCACCGTCTTGGCGAAGTAGTAGAGGGTCTGCCGTCGGCCGTTGCGCAGGGTGGTCTCCTTGGAGTGCAGATAGTAGGTCACGCCCTTGGAGTTGGTGTAGGCAAATGCCATGGCGGTATTCCTCCTGGTGATGATCGTTGCCTGTCTCCACGTGGCCACGGGATGGTGCCCGATGGGCCTGGGCCCCGGACCGGAGAAGCACGCACCCCATTCTACCTCAGACCGGATCAAATCCCAAATACCGAAAAGATGGGAGGTACAGGTCATCGTCCGGCCAGGACCTCCTGGAGGACCCTGGGATCGTCCACGATGAGGCCGTCCGCGCCGAACTCGGTGAGCAGGCGCAGGATCCAGGGGTGTTCCACCGCGCCGAACCACACGTAGACCTGCTGGCCCCGTCGATGGGCTTCCCGGATGATCCAGGGGTTGAGCAGCACCATCTCCGCCATGGGACAGATGGCCTGGGCCTGGCCAGGCTGTTCGGGGGGCACCCGGACCTGGCCCAGGCCGTAGAGCATGCAGAGGGGTTGCGCCGGCGCGATGGCCCGGACCTCCTCCAGGGTTCCGGGATCGAAGGACTGGAGCACCGATCCCTCTACCAGGCCCGCCCGGGCCAGGGCCAGGGCGATCTCCGCCCCCAGTCCAGGGTAGAGCTGGGGGGATCGGGCCTCGGGCATCACCGGAACCCCGTGCTGGACGGCCAGCGCCAGCACCTCGTCCAGGGTGGGAATGGGCTCGCCGTTGCCCGCGTTCAGCCGCCGAAGCTCGGCCAGGGTCAGCTCGCCCACCCGGCCCCGGCCGTCCGTGGTCCGGTCCACGGTGGTGTCGTGGATCACCACCAACACGCCGTCCGCGCTGCGTTGGACGTCCATCTCCAGCATGTCCACGTCCAGTTCGATGGCCCGGCGGAACGCGGCCAAGGTGTTCTCCGGGGCCAACGCCGCGCCGCCCCGCTGGGCGATGACCAGGGGACGTTCGGGGATCGGGCCCCGCTGGAAGAGGTAGAGGCCGTAGTAGAGGGCCAGGGAGAGGATCAGGAGCACGGTAAGCTGGGAGAGGCAGCCCATTCCTCGAAGGAGGCAGCTGCCACACCCACCTCGCCGTGGCGCTCGAATCACCTCCATGGGAGAGACCTCAGCCGTTTTGGGGCGCGGGGGAGGCGGAGGAAGCGGTCGGAAAGCCCGGAGCAGCCGGGCCTTCCCAGGCGGGGGGCGCCGTTGCCGGCACAGCCAGGGCGGTGGCATGTTCGAGATGGGGCATCTCATTCCTCCACAGTTCTCATTCCTCCACAGTGAAGACGGCCCCGGCACTCCGTCCCCATATCTCGGGGAAGTACATGAGCTCTGCCTGGGCTGGCAGGACGTTGTATGTGCCGGGCCGGACTGCCCGGATCCGGAAGGTGTACCGGTAGCTCCCGGGCACCAGGGTCTCCGCGAAGAAGGTCACCTTCTCGTCCCGGATGTCCACATGGTCCGGCAGCCATCCACCGCTCCACGGGCCTCGGCCAGGGCCCCGGGCTTCGGGGGCCAAGGAAAGCTGTTCAGGTTCGGCCAGTCCAGCGGCTGTGGTGGCCAGGCGGGGATCCAGGATCTCGGTGCCTGCGGGGATGGGGACCTCCAGGAGGAGGTAGCGGGCCCCCCGGGGAACCGCCAGGTCTACCGCGACCTGCACCCACTCTCCCACCCGGACCCGGGTCACGGGCTGTCCGGCCTGGGGACCTTGCTCCTGGAGGAACTGACGGCTCACGGCCAGGCCCTGGTCCACCGGGGCGATCTGGGGGGCGTCCTGGTAGGTGCGCAGGAAGGCGGTGTAGTAGAGCTGTCCAGGGCCTGGATCCCGCTGGAGCACCAGGAGGCTGAGGCCCTCATCGGGCCGGAGGGTCTCCAACGGGATCTGGAAGGTGGTCGGGGTGTCCAGGTTCTCCGGGCCGAAGTGCCCCTGGCCGACCCGTTTTCGGTCGAGGGCCACGGTCCAGGTGTAGTCGGCCTCCAGCTCGCCGGTGACGGCCATCCACTCGGTGAGGGCCAGGATGGCCCAGGCGTTGTCCTGGGTGGTGCTCCACCGGCCCTGTCGGCGGCTGGCCATGAGCCAGCGGACGGCCCCGGGCAACCGAGGCTCCTGGGGTCGAAGGCGGGCCAGGGCGTAGACGAGGATGGCGGTGGTCCGGGTGTCGGTGTTCATGCCGTGCCAGTCCACCCGGTCCTCCTGCCACCAGGTGGCGGTGGGGCTCACCTGGGCACGGCTCAACAGCTCGTCCACCAGGATGGCCACCCGGGGATCCACCTGTCCTTCCTCCTGGGCCACCCGTTCCATGGCCAGGGCCAGGAAGGCCCGGCCATAGAGGGAGAGGCGCTGTCGCTCTCCGTAGAGGGTGGACATCCGCCCGGGGTCTCCCTGGCCCATCTGGGCCAGGACGAAGTGGGCGAAGGCCATCTGGTTCAGCTCCCATCTCTCCTGCACCCGGGCAGGGGCCGTCCACCCCTGCCGGAGATAGTCGGCGCCGCGATCCAGCACGTGGGCCGGCACCGGATAGCCCGCCCGATGGGCCTGCCAGAGGGCCCAGAGCGCGTAGGCGCTGACAAAGCGGTTGCTCGCCATGTTGGACCACCATCCCCAGCCGCCGTCCGGGTTCTGGCGGTAGATGAGGCGTTGGAGACCCACCCCCACCTGGAAGGCCAGATCGGCCTCCAGTTCGGGCATGGCCACGTCCAGCCGTCTCAGGGCCTGGGCGGTGACCAGGTTGGGCAGGAAGCGGCTGATGGTCTGCTCCACGCACTCGTAGGGGAAGTGTTTCAGGTAGTCCAGCCCTGCCAACATGCCCGCGGCCAGGGAGGCCTCCAGGCGGACCACCAGCTCCGCGCCGTCGCTCGGAGCCGTCGGCCGGCGGATGAGCTCCACCCGTCCTGCCGGGGGCACCCGCCCCGCGCTGGCCGCGGTCTCTCGGGATCGATAGCGCAGGACGGGCAGGCGGATGCGGACGCCGTCCTCCAGCCCGGTGGTGGGCGAACGGGCGGTGAAGGTGAGGGTGACACCCGTGCTGGAGCGGGGGATCGTCAGCCAGTCCAGGCGCTGGAACTGGGCTCCCGGGCCCAGGGTCGCGGTGATCGGGCCGACGGGCTGGACGAAATGGGCGCCCTCCACGTGCGCGGCAATGACCACGGCCCCCAGGTCCCGCTCCGTGGCGTTCTGCACCAGCGCGCCGATCTGGACCCGATCTCCCGCGGTGAGGAAACGGGGCAGGGCGGGGCGGAGCCGCAGCTCCTTGGTGGCGACCAGCTCATGGCTCCGGTCGCCCACCTGGGTGTCCGGTGTGATGGCTCGGACCACCAGCTCCCAGGTGGTCAGGTTGTCGGGCAGGGCCACGGTGAAGGTCACCTGGCCCCTCGCGTCGGGGGTGAGATCCGCGGCCCAGAAGGCCAGGTCCGCGAACTGTTCCCGCAGACTGACCACACCGCCCGGGCCGCCCCCGCCCCCTCCCTTGCCCCCCTCGCTGACGAGCTGGTTCAGGCGATCCCGGTTGATGGCCAGGAGGATGCCGGTGCTCACGCCCAGGGGCTGTTCCCGGTAGAAGGCGGACAGGAGCGAGGGGACCTGGGGCCTGCTCAGGCTCAGGACGGCCTTGTCCACCAGGGCGGCGCTCAGCTCCGCGTCGGCCACGGGCCGCCCATCCCGGTCCCGGACGGTGACGGTGTAGGTGACGGTCTGTCCGGGCCGGGCCTGTTGGGTGGAGGCCTGGATCTGGAGGTCCAGGGCCTGGGAAGAGGGATCCACGGCCAGCCGGGCATAGCCCAGTGCCAGGCCCGGCACCGGGTTCTCCGGGGTGCCGGGCCGGACCAGCAGGACGGAGACGTAGACGTTGGGCAGGTAGTCTCCCTGGATGGGCACCGAGATCACGGTGCTGTTGCCGGGCAGGAGCTGGACGGTGTGGCTGAGGATACCGCCTCGCTCCACGGTGACCAGGGCCTGTACCGGCCCGGGAAAGGGGCTGGGGACCAGGATCTGGGCCACGTCTCCGGGCCGGTACAGCTCCCGGTCTGGGATCGGCTCCAGCCGGTCGTTGTTGTCCCGACGCCAGGGCACGTATACCTGGGAGCGGTCCCACACCCAGGTGAAGAGGCTGCCGGTGGACGGGCGCGCTGCGGCGTCCTGGCCCGAGACGATGATCTGGTACTGGCCTCCGGCCTCCGGGCTCCAGAGGAAGGTGGCCTCGCCCCGGAGATCGGTGGTCACCTCCACGGTGTAGACCGGGGTCCGTTCCACCTGGGATTCCCAGTAGACCGTGCCGTCTGGGGCCCGTACCCGCACGCTGGACCAGCGGTAACGGTGGATCGTGGCCACCAGGGGCACTTGGGCCATTCGGGCGCCCCTGGGATCCACCGCGACGACCTGGAAGGCGCTGGGCTGGCCCACGCCGACCACGGCACGCTCCGCGGCCACCCCCACGTAGAGACCGCTGCGGTGGACCGTCACCCGGTCCCTTCCGCTGACGAACTGGTTCGTGGGCGAGCGCACGGTCGCGTCCAGGGTCCACCGTTGGCTGAAGGGGCTGCCCTGGAGGTCCGCGGTGAGGGTGATGATCAGCCGGCCCTGGGCATCGGTGGTGCCTCGGCCCTGGCGGACGAGGCCCATCCGGGGGCTGCTGTAGGGCGAAAGGGTGGGGTCCTCCAGGTCCACCTGGGCGAAGGAGTAGCGGGGTTCCTGGGGCGCGTCATCCCAGGCAAAGGTGTAGGGTTCGGCCAGAAGCCGCCACTCCACGGGGGCGTGGGCCAGCGGGCCGCCGCTGAAATAGGTGGCCTCCACCACCACGGTGATGGTCTCCCCTTGGACCACGTCCGGGGTCTCGGCCTGGACCGAGACCTGGAACTCCGGGGGGCGGTACTCGGCCACCTGAAAGGTCACGCCTGTGTAGGTGCGCTGGGACGAGGTCGGCTGGACCACGGCCTCCAGGTTGTAGAGCCCGGTGACGGCCTCGGGGCTCAGGGGGAGCTCGCCGTGGACCGTGCCGAAGCGGTTGGTGGTCACCTGGGTGCGCAACAGCTCGTTGCCCTGATCGTCCCAGACGGTGACCTCCACGGGCGTGCCCTCGGGCGGGGCCTGCAGGCGGTCGTCCTGGAGGACCCGGACGATGCCCTTCCAATGGACCGTCTGGCCTGGACGGTAGATGGGCCGTTCCGTGTAGAAGACCGCCTGGATCCGCGCGGCCTCATAGCTGAGGGGGATCTGGAAGGTCCAGGGTTCCACACCTTCGTTCCAGGCGCTGCTGGCCAGGGCGAACGAGGGGTGGCCGGGTTCTCCGCTCACCGCGAGGAGGGGCAGCCAGGTCCGGGTGGTGTCCAGCTCCAGCGCGGCCATGGCCACGCCGTCGGGCCCGGTCTGGGCCTGGCCCACCACCCGACGGATCCAGACTTCCTCCGCGCCCTGCTGGAGCTGGAGAAAGGTCACCGGCTGCCTGGAGACAGGTTGCCCCGTGGCCAGGTCGGTGAGCCAGGCCATGCTGGGGCCCTGGAAGGTCTTCTTCACGGCCAGGTTGTAGCGGCTGAGGATCACCACGGCCCGGTCGTGGGTGTCCTCCGCGGCCTGGGCCTGCCGGAAGGGCAGGACCACGGTCACCAGGTAGACGCCAGGGGGCAGGGGCTGGCCGGCCTCATCCTCCAGAGGGACACGGAAGGTCTGCATCCGGTCCGGATCCGGTTCCACCGGGAAGGTCCGGGCCCATATTCGATGGTCCTTGGGATCCGGCGGTGTGTAGCCCCGCCACAGGCGCCATCCCTCCGGGCCGGTGAGGCGCAGCACCTCCTGGACCGGGAGTCGGTAGAGCGCCACCCGCAGGCGGTCCACTCCTCGGTACTGCACGGGAACCGAGGTCCGGGTGAAAGGGGTGAGGTGGGTGAACTGGGGCAGGTCCAGGTCCACCCAGGGGGACAGGGCACCGGTGGTGAAGGTGAGGACGAAGGGCCGCTCCATGGAGTGCCCCCACAGGTCCTGGACGCCTGGGCCCACGGTGACCGTGTAGGCGGTGTGGGAGCGCTTGGCCCAGTTCAGGTAGAGCCGATTTTCGTACTCGGAGAAGTAGCTGTAGACCGTGGTCTCCGTGACCCGGGGCGTGATCTGGACCTGGGGCAGCAGGGTGGATGGGCTGATGACCCCTTGGAACTGGAGGAAGACCCCGTTCTCGGGTGGCGTGTTTCGGGCCCCGGGCTGGGGGATG
>JALSIX010000072.1 GCA_026989655.1 Caldilineaceae bacterium | reverse complement strand
TTCCTGGGGATCCAGCCCCCCTCCCTGGGCGGTGACCTGGAGCTCGCGCTGCCGGAAGGCGCCCTGCCAGCTCCTGTGCTGGGCGCGCCCGTCCTGGGGACCCTGGCCGTCTCTGAGTCCGACCCCGAGGCCAGTGCTGACCTCGGGGAAGCCAGCCTCTCCGCAGCGGGGGGGCAGACGCCGGCCGCGGTGCTGCCAGCCCGGATCGCCCACCGGGACCGAAGCGGCGCCATCCAGCCTGGCCAGCTCCTCCTCCTGGAGGAAGAGGGCATCCACCTGACCCTGCAGCCTGAGCAGAAGGAGTGAGCCCGGTGAACGCACCGAACCCATCGAACCCATCGAGCGAGGAGCGCCTCTACAACCTGTTGCCCGCGGTCTACCGCATCCGGGACAGCGAGCAGGGGGAGCCTCTGCGGGCCCTGCTGGCCGTCATGGAGCAGGAGTTCCAGCGGCTGGAACGGGACATGGACGACCTCTACGCGGACTGGTTCATCGAGACCTGCGCGGAGTGGGTCATCCCCTACATCGGGGACCTGCTGGGCGTCCGGGGCCTGCACACCGTGGGCAGCGCGGGCATCTTCAGCCTGCGGGCCTACGTGGCCAACACCCTGCGCTACCGCCGCCGTAAGGGCACCGCCCCGGTCCTGGAGCAGCTGGCCCGGGACGTGACCGGCTGGCCAGCCCGGGCCGTGGAGTTCTTCCAGCGCCTGGCCACCAACCAGCACCTGAACCACCTGCGCCTCCACAGCCTGGGCACGCCGGACCTGCGCCGGGGCAACGAGCTGGCCCTCCTGGGCGGCCCCTTCGAGACGGCCACCCACACCGGGGAGGTGCGGCGCATCGCCTCCCACCGGGGGCAGGGCCGCTACAACATCCCCAACGTCGGCCTCTTCCTCTGGCGGCTCCAGTCCTATTTCCTGGTGCGGGCCACGCCCCAGCCTGTGGCGGACCCGGACGATGGCCGCTACACCTTCAGCCCCCTGGGCAACGACATGCCCCTCTTCAACCGGCCCCAGACCGAGGTGGCGATCACCCACCTGGCCCAGGAGATCAACGTGCCGGACCGTCTGCGCCGCCGGGCCCTCTTCGATGACCTGGAGGCCTACCGGGCCGAGCTCGTCGAGGGAAAGAGCCCGGACACCCGCTATTTCGGCAAGCAGCCCGTGCTCCAGCTCTTCTTCGACCATGCGGAGAGCGCCCTGCTGCCCGAGGAGATCCTCATCTGCGACCTGAGCGGCTGGGAAGACCCGGCCTGGACCCGACCCAACAGCCAGAGCTTCCTGCGCCCGGACGGCAGCAGCTTCCAGACCAAGGTGGCGGTGGATCCGGTGCTGGGGCGGCTGGCGGTGCTGAACGGCGTTCCCCAGCCGGAGGAGCTGGAGGTGAGCTACGCCTACGGTTTCAGCAGCGACATCGGCGGCGGACCCTACGGCCGGGGAGACACCCTGGCCACAGCCGAAAGCGCCGGGGTCTGGGACAAGCGGGTGGACCGCACGGACAGCGGGGCCGACTTCGCCACCCTGGCCGGGGCCCTGGCCGACTGGGCCGCCAGCGGCGCGCAGACGGGCATCCTCACCATCAGCGACAGCGCCACCTACCCGGAGTCGTTGACCGTCTCCCTGGCCCCAGGACAGCAGCTGACCATCCAGGCGGCGGACGGCCAGCGCCCTCTCCTGCGCCTGCTGGAGGGAGGCGCGCCCCTGGGGGATCTGGTCATCACCGGGGGCGGGGGGCAGGACGCGACCCTGACCCTGAACGGCCTCCTGCTGGAGGGGGGCATCCGGGTGGAGGCGGAGAGCCTGGAGCGGCTGCAGCTGCTCCACTGCACCCTGGTCCCGGGTCGGGGGCTGGCCCCGGACGGCGCGCCCCGGCAGCCGGACCGGCCCAGCCTGGTGGTGGCCGAGCCCAACGCCGATCTGCGGGTGACCATCCACCGCTGCATCCTGGGACCCCTGCGCCTGCCCCAGAGCATGGCCGAGCTCACCGCGACGGACAGCATCCTGGACGCGCCCCAGGAGGGGCTGCCGGTCCTGGCCGCGGACGACGGGGGGGAACCCGGCCCCAAGACCACCCTGGAGCGCTGCACCCTCTTCGGCCCGGTGCACATCCGGGAGCTGGCCCTGGGCTCGGAGACCCTCTTCACGGACCCGGTGGTGGCCGTGCGGCGGCAGAGCGGCTGCACCCGCTTCTGCCACGTGCCCCTGGGCTCCCGGGTTCCTCGCCGCTTCCGCTGTCAGCCGGACCTGGCCCTGGAGGCCTATGCCCAGGCCCAGGGCGTCCCGGTGGATGGGCTCTCGGAGCAGGAGCGGGCTCGGGTGGCCGTCCGGGTCACCCCCACCTTCACCGCGGTCCGCTACGGGGAACCGGCCTACGCCCAGCTCAGCCGCACCGTGGCCGAGGAGATCCGCACCGGCGCGGAGGACGGCGCGGAGATGGGGGCCTTCCAGCATCTCAAGCAGCCCCAGCGGGAGGCCAATCTGCGCACCGCGCTGGACGAGTACCTGCGCTTCGGGCTGGAGGCGGGGATTTTCTACGTTACATGAACCTGGAACCTTGCCCCTCCCACCTCTCTTCGCCCAGGGCCACGCCAGTGGCTGGGGGTGCGGTGGAGGAGAGACGGGGCGAGTGGGAAACACTGACGAGCCAAGGAGGCCATGATGAAGGGCGATTTCACCCGTTCAACCTTCAAGCGAGAAGAGCACTACAGCAGCGTGCGCTGGCAGCAGGGTCGGGTGCACCTGGACGCGGACTGGAACGAGCAGATGGACATCCTGGCTCACCGGGGACGCACCACCCACGGCGACGTCATCGGCCGGTGCGGCGGCCCCGCCGGTGACGGGCCGGACGGCGAGCCCCTGGCCGGCTTCCGCGTGGACGTGGACCCGGCGGATCCCAGCCAGCTCACCGTCTCCCCGGGGCGCTTCTACGTGGACGGCATCCTGGTGGAGAA
>JALSIX010000071.1 GCA_026989655.1 Caldilineaceae bacterium | reverse complement strand
TCACGAATTCGTAGCGGAGTCGGCATCCTCAGATGCCGACTCCAGAGGGGCGATGCCGCATCGGAGGATGCTCACCCCTCCGTTTGGCTGAAATCGTGAATTACTGAGCATACTACAAGGGGAGAGCATACCACGCGGGTTGCGGCCTCTGCAAGGAAGTCGGGGACCGGGGGGGCACAGCACCGTACCGGGGCCATGGGCACAGAAGGGGATGGTTCCGAGTCAGAGGGCCCAGATCTGCCCCTCCTCGCCCACCAGGGCTCCGGCCCGCCGGACCCACTCCCGCTCGGGCCCTGGGTGGAGCAGGGGGTTCGTGTGGTTCAGGTGGACGAGGACCACCTGGGCCCTTCGGCCCCGGCTGCGGGCCAGGGTGTCGGCGACCAGGGGATGGGGGATCTCCCGGATATCCCGTCCCGGCACCTCGTCCGCGCGGAAGAAACACCCATCCAACAGGGCCACGTCCACCTGGTCCAGGAGGGTGCCCAGCTCCTGCTCCCAGCGCTCCCAGCCGTCGATGTCTGGGCAGTAGAGGAGCGTGCGTCTGGGCCCCTGGATCCGATAGGCCAGGGTGTCGCTCCACTCGTTGCGATGGGGGACGGCCAGGGGGGTCACAGAGAGGGCCGGCCCCAGGGCCACTGCCTGGCCGGGCACCACGGGGACCGGGGAGATGTTGCCCTCTGCCAGCAGTTGACACCAGGGCGCGTGCTGTGCTAAAAAGGACAGCATCTCCCTGCTGGCGTACAGCGGCAGATCCCGGGTGTTCCAGGCCTCCTTGCCCAGGTGGATCAGGCCCGTGTAGTGGCCCATGTGCGCGTGGGTGAGCAGGATGCCGGCCAGACGGGCTCCAGGGGCCAGGGTCTGGAGGTGGTGGAGCTGTTCTCGGAAGTCCGGGGTCGCGTCCACCAGCCAGGAATGGCCGTTTTCCAGGTCCACCAGGCCCAGGCAGGCCACCCGGCGTCGCTGTCGTGGATCCTGGCGTGCCCCGGTGCAGTGGGGGCAGCCACAGCCGGCCTGGGGCACACCGCCGTCCTGGGCCGTGCCCAGCAGGACGGCCCGACAGGGGCTCGGCCCCGGGGCCTTTGCATTCCGGTGAGATGTGGACATGGGCGAAGTGCTCCTTTTCCTCGGTGCGGTCCAGGGGGTGTTCTACGGGTTGGCGATGGGTTCCTGGCAGCCCCTTCCCCTGAGCTTCCTGGTCCTCCTGGCGGTTCTCTACGGACGAGGCTGGTGGCGGCTGCGGAAGGTCCAGCCCACCATCGGCTCCACTCCCCGGCTGTTGGCCTTTCTGGTCGGGTGGATGGCCCTGGTGCTGGCCCTGGCCTCGCCCCTGTTTGCCCTGCGCCAGGAGACCCTGGTGGTCCGCTCCGTCCAGCAGCTCCTGTTGGGTATCCTGGCACCGCCTCTGCTCTGGATCTCCTGCCTGGCCCACGGCCTGGTCTGGGGCTTGCCCCGGGGGCTTCGCCGTCGCTTCACCCGTTGGGTGGTGCGGGCTTCCTCGCCGCTGCATCGGGCCGTGGCCTGGGCCACCCATCCGGTGGCCGCGTGGATGGGTGCGGTGGGCCTCTTCATGTTCTGGCACGAGCCCTTCTTTGTCAACTGGATGGTCACCCGTCCGGCTGCTGGGTATCTGGGCCTGCTGCTCCTCTTCTGGGTTGTCTACATGCTCTTCTGGTGGCATGTGGTGGGCACAGGGCCACGGCTGCATCGGGCCCTTCCGCCCTGGTTCGCGTTCGCCTACCTGATCGGCGGGGGCGAGCTGCCCAACATCGTGGTGGGCATCGCCATCGCCTTCCACGGTGGCCTGCTCTACCCGGTCTTCGGCTCCCAGGCCGGCCTGTGGGGTCCCCAGACCGATCAGGTGGTGAGTGGGGCCCTGGTCTGGGTAGGGGGCAGCTTTGCCTACGTCTTCAGTGCCGTGGGCGTGCTGGGCCGCTTCCTGCGCAACGACCATGAGCCCGTGCCCTCCTGGAGCCGGCACCCCACCCATCGGACCATCCTGCCCGGCCTGGAGCACCGGGTCCGTCCTCCCACCTCCTCCTCGCCCCTGCCTCCGTTCCTTCCAGAGCACCTTCGGACACCGGCACCCTCCGCGGGCGAGGACTGAGGGAATGCCATGCGCGGTCTCCTGGCCTCCATCCTGGCCGTGGCCCTGGCCCTGGGGGCCCGGGCGATCCTCCTGCGCGCGGATCTGCCCGCTGCCGTGGCGTGGCGAGATGGGCTGGGGCTCCTGGTCCTGGCCGCGGGCCTCTTCGCCGCGGTGGTTCCGGCTCCGTCCGGGTGGCCTGCTTCCGCTGTAGGGAACCGAGATCCGACCTCCCGTCGGGCCAGCCGAGGGATCGGTCTCCTGGCCCTGTTCCTGGCCGTCCTGGTCACGGTCCTGTTGCGTCGGGCCTGGACCGGGGACGGCGCTCTCCCTGGGTGGATGTTGTGGGCGATCCTGGCCCTGTCCTGGTTTCTGGCCGGGATCGACGTCCTGCTGGCCACGGCTCCGGCGCCTTCCCGGGCCGCAGGAGGCGTTCCTTGGTCGCCGGCCAAGGCCCGCTCGTTGCTCCGGCGTGCCAGGCAGGTCCGGCGCTCCGCCCCCGGAGCCGCGCCACTGCCCCTTTCGCCCCGGGCCCGATGGACCTGGCTCCTGGTGCTCCTGCTTCTTGCCGGAGCGATCCGGCTGTGGGGCGGGCCCGACCGGGACGCTCCCTGCCTGCCCCTGGAATGCAGCGCCCTGGACCGGATAGGGGCAGTCTGGCAGGATCCCGAGCTGCCGGCCCTGTTGGCCGGCACCGCCCCCCTCTTTGATGGCCTCCAGGCCTTGCTCCTGGGACCCGTGTCCGGCCTCGATGGGCCCGATCTGGCCCTGTACCGGGTGTTGGGTCTCCTGGTGGCCCTGGCCACGGTGGCCCTGGCCTTCGGCGTCGGGCTGCACATCCAGGGTGGGGGGCTGGCCGTCTCCGGAGCTCTGTTCCTGGCCTGGCTTCCCTGGCACGTGGAGCTGAGCCGGGTTCCCGGCCCTGGCCTCTGGCTGGTCCTGGGTCTCCTGGCCACCCTGGCCCTGGCCGTGCAGGCGCAGCGGCGGGAAGATCCTCGGCTCCACGGTCTGGTGGGCCTTCTGGCCGGCCTTACCGCCTGGACCGGGCCGCCGCCCTGGTCCCTGGCGCTCCTGCTGTGGTGCCTGCTCGGGCCGGCCCGGGATCTTCGCCTGCGCCTCCACGCTGTCCGCCCTCTGGTGGTCCTGGCCCTCCCTCGGCTGGCCCTGCTCCTGGACCCCGATCCCTGGTTCGTCCTGGGGCAGCGGCTGGCCGAGCGGGTGCAGACGTCTGTGTCCGCCCTCCTGGTGGCCCGGGGGGACGCCATGGCCTGGGCCGGGGTCCTGACGGTTCTGGGGTTGGCCTACACCCTCCGCCACTGGGGGTGGAAGCCGGGCCGGACGCTGTTCCTGGGCTGGGGGTTGGCCCTGTTCGCGGTGCTGGCCACCGGAGGCCAGGCGGATGTGGGCAACCTGGCCGGCCTGTGGATCCTGTCCACCTTGGCCGGGGCTCTGGCCGTGGATGGGGTCCTGCGCCAGGCCGCGACCCTCTGGCAGCCGGTGGTGGCTCCCTCCACCTGGCTGCGGCTGGCCGCGGTGCTCCTGTGGTTGCCCGTGCTGGTGGCCGGGGTGCAGGAACGCATGGGAGGAAGGCCGTTGGACCTGGCGCCGGGGGGGGACTCTCCCCCCGCCTCGATGGAGCCCGGGTCGCCGGCCGAGGAGGAGAGCTTCTGGGTGCCGGGTGAGGGCGTGCCCCTTCCCGCCCAGCCGGATCTGCCGGTGCAGCCGGTGTGGACTGTGGGGCGCTGTGGGCGCGACGACAACCCCGTCCAGAGCCCTCGGGGCGTGGTCATCGACCCGGGCAGCGGCCAGGTCTACGTGGCCGATCCGGGCAGCGGCCAGGTGATGGCCCTGGATCTGGACGACGGCGCCCCGGTTCGGGCCATCCAGGATCCCAACTTCCAGGAGCCCTTCGACCTGGATGTGGACGGTCGGGGCTCTCTGTATGTCTTGGATGCCCTGGCACAGGTGGTCTTCCAGGTGGATGTGGCCTCGGGCCGGGTGGCTCTGGTGCCTGTGGAGGCGAGCTTCTACCGGCCTCGGGGGTTGGCGGTGGACATCTTCGGCATGCTCGTGGTGGCCGACACCGGCGGCGCGCGGGTGGTGCACGTGGACAACACCGGGCGCATGTTGGCCCAGTTCGGCGGTCCGGACACGGCCCTGGGGCGTGGGCAGCCGGTGGACGCTCTGGGGACGGCCAACGGCATCCTCTGGGCCGTCACCGGCGAGGATGGCCGGCTGTGGCGTCTGGATGCCCAGGAAGGGCGTGTGGTGATCGCCCGGTCCAACACCCTGGAAGGGCCCCACCTGGCCGGCCTGGCCACCGGGGCCTTCTTCCTCACCGATCCGGAGGGCCGCCGGATCCTGATGTTCGACGAGGCCGGTGCCCCCCTGGCCCAGATCGCCGGCGATGGCCGCTGGGTCCGGCCGGTGGGGCTGGACGTGGCCGAGGTCGGCCCCCAGGTCCTCCTGGCCGTGGCCGACGCGGCCCGGTGCCAGGTCTCCCTGTGGCAGGTGGGCGGCCCTCCCTGAGAGGGCAAAGACGTGTGGACCCGGAAGGCCGCCTTCCGATCGCCCCTGCAGAGCTCCGTCCCTCAGCCTTCCCCTCCCAGCTCCGGTCGTCGGCGCCGAAGGGCCCGGGAGATCCCCAGCCCCACTGCCAGGGTCAGCAGGGAGAAGAGGCCCAGGGCCAGCCGTTGGGCGGTGCTGGACGCGTTGAACGCGGAGCCCAGCAGGACAAAGGTGAGGGACCCGGGCAGGATGCCCAGGAGGGTGGCCAGGGCAAAGTGGGGCCAGGGCACCCGCACCAGGCCGGCCAGGTAGTTCACCAGATCGTAGGGGAGGTAGATCAGCCGCATGACCAGGACGGCCTCGAAGCCGTTGTCCTGAAGGGCCCGGACGTAGCGGGCCATTCGCCCCGATCCTCCTCCTGCCTCCCTTCCCAGCAGGCCGGTGCCGAAGAAGCGCCCCACCAGGTAGGCCACCGTGGCCGATAGGTTGGCCCCCACCAGGGTGTAGAGGGTGCCCCACAGCGGGCCGTAGAGGTAGCCACCGACCCCGGTGAGGAGGGTGGAGGGGAAGAAGACCAGGGGGCGCAGGGTGTAGAACAGGATGTAGAGCAGGGGCCCCCACCGGCTCTCGGCCAGCAGGTCCCGGATCCAGAGGGCCAGGGCCACCGGCGTGAGTCCGGTGCGCTGGACCATCACCCCGTAGCCAAGCAACAGGCCGAGCCAGAAGAAGCCCGCGATCCAGGTCTGGACCCGGTTCCGGGCGGAGTGGAACCGGGGGGAGGGGGGGGTCTCGCCCGCCCACCCTGGCTCCTGGGCCCGAGAGCTCATGTGCGATCCTCCCGTAGGTGGTGCCAGGCCCAGAGGACCCGCTGGCCGGCGGTGAGGAAGACCAGGGCTGCGAAGACTCCGAAGAGGGGGACCAAGGCCTGGGGCCAGAGGAAGAAGAGGGTGTAGAAGACCGCGGTCTCCGCGCCCTCGATGAGGCCCGGCGGCATCTCCACCGTAGTCAGGCCCCTGGAGCGGTGTCTGCGAGCGGCGAGGATGGCCGCGAGGAGCGCCCACGAGAGGGAGTTCATCTGGTAGGAGCACAGCAGGATCGCCAGGGCCCACCAGGCCGGGGGCGAGGGATTCGCGGCCACGAAGGCGATGGGTACCGCCAGGTAGACCACGAAGTCCCCCATCAGGTCCAGGTAGCCTCCCAGGTCGCTGCTCTTGTGGTGCACCCGAGCCACCGCGCCGTCCAGCCCGTCCAGCAGCCGGTTCAACAGCCAGAGCCCCAGCCCCCAGGTCGGAGCCTGCCAGAAGACGGCCATGGCCGCCAACACCCCCACCACCATGGCGGCCAGGGAGATGAGATTGGGGGAGACCCGGCCCAGATAGGCCGCCGCGAAGGGCGCGAGCCATTGGTCTTTCTTCTCCCGCAACAGCGCGTCCTTCACCGTTCGGTCAAGCTCCTGCGATCTGGAGAGGGCCACGTTGTCCTCCATCATAGCATCCCTTGGAGGATCCGCTGTAACCTGGGTCACGGAGGCGAATCCCTGGCAGACTGGAGGCACGGGTTCGGGAGGATCCCCGCCGACCCACTGGCCTTCCCGGGATCGATCTGGTAGAATAGCACCTGTTCGCTCGGTATCGGACCGAACCGCGGCCGGGCCCAGCCGGGCACGGCATCCCCTCCCCATGGAGCTGTAGGCATGCGGGTACCTATCTCGTGGCTGAAGGAGTATGTGGAGCTGTGCCGTCCTGTAGAGGAGCTGGCCGAACGCCTGACCCTGGCCGGCCTGGAGGTCGCTGCCATCCACCGCATCGGCGAATGGTGGGATCCGGAGAAGATCGTGGTGGGCCAGATCGTGGCCGTCCATCCCCACCCCAACGCGGACCGGCTGGTTCTGGTGGACGTAGACCACGGCCAGGGAGGGCCTCAACAGGTGGTGACCGGCGCCCCCAATCTCTTTGCCTATAGGGGAAAGAGCCTGGCCGACCGGAACCTCCCCGTCCTCAAGGTGGCCTTTGCCCGGGAAGGGGCCCTGTTGGTGGATGCCTACAGCGAGAGACGGCCTCGTCCCTTCAAGAAGCTCAAGGCGGCCAAGATCCGGGGCATCCGTTCCGCAGGGATGGTCTGCTCCGAGCGGGAGCTGGGCATCTCCGACGAACACCAGGGCATCCTGGTGTTGCCCGAGGAGGCTCCGGTGGGCATGCCCCTGCGGGACTACCTGGGCGACTCGGTGTTGGAGCTGGAGCTCACGCCGGACATGGCCCGCTGTCTGAGCATGGTGGGGGTGGCCCGGGAGGTGGCCGCGTTGACCCGGGCCCCCCTCCGCCTGCCCCAGGACACCTGGCATCCCTCCGGGGAGGACCGGGCCGAGGAGTACGTGGACGTGCTCATCGAGAGCCCGGAGCTGTGCCCCCGCTACACGGCCACCCTCATCCGCGACGTCCAGGTGGGAGAGTCGCCCCGTTGGATGCAGGAGCGGCTGATCAAGGCCGGCATGCGCCCCATCAACAACATCGTGGACATCACCAACTACGTCATGCTGGAGCTGGGCCAGCCCCTCCACGCCTTCGACTACGACCTGTTGGTGGAGCGGGCCCGACGGGGCGGCGCGGATCGGCCCACCATCATCGTGCGCACCGCCCGCCCCGGCGAGCGAATGGTGACCCTGGACGGGGTGGAGCGGGCGCTGGACCCGTCCATGCTCCTCATCGCGGACACGGCCGGCCCCATCGCCATCGCGGGCGTCATGGGCGGCGCGGAGACCGAGGTCCACGGGGGGACCCGACACATCCTCCTGGAGTCGGCCACCTTCGAGGGGGTCAACAACCGGCGCACCAGCCAGAAGCTGAAGCTCCACAGCGAGGCCAGCCACCGTTTCACCCGGGGCGTGCCGGCTACCCTGAACGACATCGCGGCCCGCCGGGCCGCGGAGCTCATGCGGGCCCACGCGGCCGGCCGGATCGTCCCCGGTCAGGTGGACGCCTACCCGGTCCCCCAGCCCCAGGTGGTGGTCTACACCACCCAGAGCGAGATCCGCCGCCAACTGGGCGTGGACCTGGACCGCCCCACCCTGGTGGAGTCCCTGGAGCGGCTGGATTTCCAGATCCGGGAGTGTCCGGATGTGTCCCAGGATACCCCGGCCGAGGCCACCTTTGGCCTGTCCCGAGCGTCCGGAGAACCCGTCCTGGAAGCCCAGGTGCCCTGGCACCGGCTGGACGTGCGGGTGCCCGCGGACCTCACCGAGGAGGTGGCCCGGATGGTGGGCTTCGACACCATGCCGGAGACCCTGCTGGACACGGAGCTCCCCCGGCAGCGGCGGAACTTCGTGCTGGAGACCGAGGAGCGCATCCGGGACATCCTGGTGGCGTGTGGCCTCCAGGACACCATCACCCACAGCCTGACCACCCGGGAGCACCACGCCCGGCTCCATCCCCGGGATCCGGAGCAGGCCCTGCAGGCCCCCTACGTGGAGCTCCAGAACCCCCTGACCCCGGAGCGCAGCGTCCTGCGTCGGGAGCTGGCCGTGAGCGCCCTGGAGAACCTGGCCTACAACCGGCGGTTCAGCGACCGGCTCGCCACCTTCGAGCTCGGTCGGGTCTACCTCCCGGAGCAGGGCGATGGCACCTTGCCCCGGGAGGAGCGCCGCCTGACCATCGCGCTCCTGGGTCCCCGGGAGCTTCCGGGATTCCAGCAGGGGACCCGCGCGCCGGAGCCCTTCGACTTCTTCGATCTGAAAGGGATCCTGGAGGTGCTGCTGGAGCGGCTGGGGTATCAGGAGGATCAGATCGTCTGGCTGCCCCGGGAGGATGTGGATACCTACGGCCCCCGCTGCGCGGAGGTCCAGGTGGACGGAGTCTCCCTCGGGCTGTTCGGCGAGGTCCATCCCCGGGTCCGGGAGGCCTTCCACCTACCGGAGACCCGGGTCTGCCTGGCCGAGCTCCGGCTGGAGCCCCTGGTCCGGTCCATGTGGGAGGGGGTGCGGATCCGCCCCATCAGCGTCTATCCGCCTGTGGTGGAGGACCTGGCCTTCATCGTGGACGAGACCACGCCCGCCCGCCAGGTGCGGGACGCGATCCGCCGGGCCGGTGGGGAGCTGGTGGTGGGCGTGGAGCTGTTCGACGTCTACCGGGGCGATCCCGTGCCCGAGGGTCGGAAATCCCTGGCCTTCCGGGTCACCTACCAGAGCCTGGAGCGCAGCCTGGGCGAGAAGGAGGTGCGCCGACTGCGGGCCCGGATCGTGCGCACGGTGGAACGGGAGACCGGGGGCAAGCTCCGGACAGGATAGACCCATCCCCAATCTGGACCAAGGCGGGCAGGCGCGGATGAGCGAAACACGGAGCGGGAAGACCGGAAGGAGAGAGCCAGGGCATGGGGGCCGAGTGGGTTCCCCGAGCTCCCCCTGCCATCCGCTGGCCCGCTATGGGAGGTCCCTCCCCGTCTCTCTGTTGTTGATCTGGGCCCTGGCCTGGTGGCCCGGCGGAGGGCTGCGGGCAGCTCCTGCCCTCCAGACCACCCCGGGCGCGCCCCTCGCGGTCCAGGGATGTAGCGAGCTGGTGGTCAACGGCGGGTTCGAGACAGAAGGGGGTTGGGAGCTCTTCGGCGTGGAGGTGCCACCCGCCTACACCACCGCCCGGGCCTTCGCGGGCAGCCGCTCCATGCGGCTGGGCATCACGGACGGCCCCAACGCGGCCGCGGTGAACGGCGTCCGCCAGACCCTCTTCCTCCCCAACACCGCGGCCAGCATCGTGCTGGGCTTCCGCTACCTGCCCGTCCACGAGTCCGTCCCCGGGGTGGACGACGATCTCCAGTACGTGGACATCTACGACGCGAACACCAACCAGAAGATCGCCCGCCCCTGGGCCGGATTGGTCAACGAATCGGGCTGGATCTTCTTCCAGTTCGACCTCTCGGGCCTGAAGGGCCAGCTCATCCGCCTGGAGTTCGGCGTGGTCAACGACGGCGGCGGAGGCCGCACCGCTCTCTTCCTGGACGATGTCTCGGTGTTGGCCTGCGATGTGGACGGCACCCCCACGTCCACGGCCACCCCCACGGGGCCCTCCTCCCCCCTGCCCACCCCCACCGGGACCCCCAGCCCAACGGCCACCCAGACCCCTTCGCCCACCTCCACCCCAGGCACGCCGACCCCGCTGCCTCCCGCCCCCGGCTGTGTGATCTCCGGCCTGGTGCAGAACGGCAGCTTCGAGGAGGACGGCCCCAGCGTGCCCGGGTGGATCCTGGGCCAGGACCCCTGGCCGCCGGAGCTGGTGGGTGAAGGCCGCTCGGGACGACGCTCCCTGCGCCTGGGGCGCCCGCCCATGCCCGGCCACCCAGACCGGAAGAGCTACTCCTCGGTGCGCCAGCTCATCCAACTGCCCAACACCGCCCTGACAGCCCGCCTGATCTGGTACCACCGCTCCAACAGCCAGGAGCCGGCCAAGGCGACAGCCAGCCGCTTCGAGGATCGTCAGGAGGTGATCCTCCTCACCACCGGCCTGGACACCCTCCGCATCCTCTACCGCACCCGGCGGACCGACGACACCTGGCAGCAGGAGTCCCGGGACCTGACCCCCTTCCTGGGGCGCTCCTTCTACATCTACTTCAACGTCTTCAACGACGGCAACGGCCAGCAGACCTGGATGTTGCTGGACGATGTCTCCATCGAGCTGTGCTTCCCGGGGTCGCCCACCCCCACCGGGACTCCCAGCCCAACGGCCACCGCCACGGCCACGCCGACCCCAGGGCCCGACGCGACGGATCAGGCCTCCTCCGGTCCCACGGTCCCGGCCGAAGAGGCCCAGGCCGTGGCCGGAACCCCGGAGGCCCGTCCTCGGCTCCCTCTGCCCACCGTTTCCCCAACGGCATCGCCCGCGGCCCCCGCGATGGCCGTGGGCCTTCCGTCCCCGTCCACCATGAACCCACAGGCCACCCCGACGTCTCCGCCGCCGCCCCCGGCCTCCGGAGAGACCGCGCCGGAACGCGCTCCGGACCTGGGGCGCTGGCAACAGAGCCTGCTCATCGCGCTGATCGTGCTCCTGAGCATCGTCCTGGGGCTGTTGGTGCGTCGGCGCATCCGCACAGGCTCTGTGTTCACCCGAGACGGCTCGTGAGACCTGGGAGGCGATCCATCCCATGAAGAACCCGCCCTCGGCTCCCTGCCCTGCCCAGAACCGGATCTCCGTGGAGGCGAACGGCCGCGGCGCCCAGGAGGAAGAGCGCCCCCTCTTCCCCTGGATCCCCCGGGAACGCCCTGTCTCGCCCACCGTTCCCCTGGAGTGCACGGTCTACGGCCCGGCGGCCTCTCCCGACGGGTTCCAGGCCCTGGCCCCGGAGTGGAACCCCCTGTTGGCCCGCAGCCGTTTCGACACGGTCTTCCTGACCCACGAGTGGCAGACCACCTGGTGGCGCCATCTCCAGGACGGCGAACTGTGGATCCTGGCCTTTCGGAGCCCGGAGGACGGCCAGTTGGTGGGCATCGCGCCCCTGTTCCGGCGCTACAACCCGGAGGGCGAGCTGGCCGGCCAGTGGAGCTTCCACCTGGTGGGCTGCATCGAGGTGAGCGACTACCTGGATCTCCTCGCGGCCCGGGGTTGGGAGGCGCCGGTGCATCGCGCCCTCCTGGAGTGGCTGACAGGCCCCGATGCCCCCTACTGGGATCGGGTGGACCTGTGCAATCTGCCCGAGGTCAGCCTCACCTACCGGCTTCTCCCGGACCTGGCCCGGGAGTTCGGGCTCCGGGCAGCGGTCTTCCAGGAGGATGTGGCCCCCTACGTGCCTCTGCCCCTCCGCTACCAGGACTATCTGGCCCACTGTGTGGACAAGAAACAGCGCCACGAGATCCGCCGCAAACAGCGTCGAGCCCTCCGGGAGGCGGAGGTGGTCTTCCGGGTGGTGGACCGCGCCGCGGATCCGGACACCATCGTCCGGGAGATGGAGACCTTCATCCAGCTCCAGCGCATGAGCCGTCCGGACAAGGCCGAGTTCATGACCCCACAGATGGAGGCCTTCTTCACCGGGCTGGCCGTGCGCATGGCCCAGGCGGGTTGGCTGTGTCTGGCCTTCCTGGAGCTGAACGGGGTCCCTGCCGCGGCCTACTTCAACTTCCAGTACCGTCGGCGGGTCTACGTCTACAACTCGGGCTACAATCCCCAGGCGGACGTGGCCTACCTGAGCCCTGGGTGGGTGCTCCTGGGCTATCTGATCCAGTACGCCATTGCCCGGGGCGAGCGGATCTTCGACTTCCTCCAGGGGAGCGAGGAGTACAAGTACCGTTTCGGCTGTCGGGAGGCCCGGGTCATGCGGGCCGTGGTCCATCGAGGGTAGGGCCGGGATCCACCCACGCCAGCAGCTCTCCCAGATCCCGGAACACGTAGTCCGGTGGAGGGTCTGCCTGTTCTGCCATCTCCCGGGTGGTCACCCCGGTGAGCACCACCGCGGTGCGCATGCCCGCCTCGTGTCCCATACGGATGTCCGTCTCCAGCCGGTCCCCCACCATGAGGCAGCGCTCTGGAGGGAGGCCCAGCACCTCTCCTGCCACCTGGGCCATCAGCGGTGAGGGCTTGCCGGCCAGGATCTCCACCCGCCGGCCGGTCATGTGCTCCAGCGCGGCGAGGGTCCCCCCTGCGTCCGGGATGGAGCCGCCGGGCATAGGGCAGGCCCGATCTCCGTTGGTGGCCAGGAAGCGGGCACCCCGGAGCAGGGCCTGGTACGCGGTGTGGAGCTTCCGGTAGGTCAGGGTCCGGTCGAAGGCCACCACCACGCCGTCCACCCCCTCCGGCTGGATGACCTGCCGGGGGTCCTGTTCCCAGAACTCGTCCAGCACCTGGAGTCCGTGTCCCCGGAGCTCCTCCCGCAGGGTCTCCTCCCCGACCACGTAGAGCCGCCACTCCGGGTGGTGGCGGGCCAGGAAGTGGCCCATCACGTAGCCGGAGGTGATCACCTGTTCCGGTGGAGTGGGGATCCCCAGCCGGGTGAGCTTGGCCGCGTAGGCCTGGCGGGGTTCCAGGGGCTTGTTGCTCACGAAGAGGATCGGCTTGCCCCTCTGCCGAAGGGCCCGGATGGTCTCCACTGCGCCGGGCAGGGCCTCCTCGCCCAGGTAGACGGTGCCGTCCAGGTCGAAGATGAAGCCGTCGAAGGAGGGCATAGGGAGCTCCTGCTCAACGGTGGAAGGCGGTGGCTCGGGTGTCCGGGGAGAACAGGGAACCGCCGCGATAGGGCTGCCTCTCCCTCGTAGCGGGACATGCCCTGGATGAGGCCCCGTTGCAGGAGGAGCGACGCCAGGGGTGGAGGCCGGGCCGCGATGGCCGTGCCGGCCATGACGTAGTGCCACTCCACCGCGGCCTCTGTGGACACCCGTTGCTTCAGGCCGATACAACCGTTTCGCAGGCGGCCCGGAATGGGCAGTGCCCGGCCGGGGAGAGGTCAGCCCTTGATCACGGCCAGGGGCTCCAGACGGGCCACGGCCCTGGCGATCCCCGCGCCCTCCACCGCCTCGATGACCGCCTCCACCCGTTTGTACGCGAAGGGGGCCTCCTCGGCCAGGCCCCGCATGCTGCCGGCCCGGACCGCGATCCCCTGTCGTTGGAGTCGGGCCTGGAGGTCCTCCCCCCGGATGCTCTTCCGGGCCCGGGTGCGGCTCATCATCCGGCCGGCCCCATGGCAGGTGGAGCCGAAGGAGCGCTCCATGGCCCCGGCGGTGCCCGCGAGGACGTAGCTGGCCGTGCCCATGGAGCCCGGCACCAGCACCGGCTGTCCCACATGGCGGTAGTCCGAGGGGAGCTCCGGGTGGCCCGGCGGAAAGGCCCGGGTGGCGCCCTTGCGGTGGACACACACGGTCACCTGCCGGCCCTGGACGGTGTGGACCTCGGTCTTGCCGATGTTGTGGGCCACGTCGTAGACCTGACGCAGGTGGGGGTCCAGGCCGGTGCGCCCCAGCACCGCCTGGAAGGTCTCCCGAGCCAGGGCGGCCAGGGTCTGGCGGTTGGCGAAGGCGAAGTTCGCCGCGGCCTTCATGGCGGCCTCGTAGTCCTGCCCCTCCCGAGAGCGCAGGGGAGCACACATGAGTTCCCGGTCCGGCAGATCGATGCCGTAGCGGTGGACGACCTTGGCGAACTCCCGCACGTAGTCGGTGCACACCTGGTGGCCCAGGCCTCGGGAGCCGCAGTGGATGAGCACCACCACCTGGCCCCGGCGCAGGCCAAAGGCCTCCGCGGCCTCGGGATCCAGGATCTCCGTGATCCGGTCCACCTCCAGGAAGTGGTTCCCGGCCCCCAGGGTGCCGAGCTGGTCTCGGGCCCGGTCCTTGGCCCGGGCGCTGACCTTCCCTGCGTCCGCGCCGGGGATGCGGCCGTTGGCCTCGGTGTGTTCCAGGTCGTCCTCTGTGGCCAGGCCCCGTTCCAGACACCACAGCGCGCCCTCCTCCAACACCCGATCCATCTCTCGGGCCTTCAGCTTGTAGCGGCCGCCCACGCCCACGCCGCTGGGGCAGTTGCGGTAGAGCGCGGTGGCCAGCTCCTCCATGTGGGGAGCCAGCTCTTCGGCCTGGAGGTTCGAGGCCAGGAGCCGGACCCCGCAGTTGATGTCGTACCCGATGGCCCCCGGCGAGATGACGCCGGTCTCCACGTCCATGGCCGCGACGCCCCCCACGGGAAAGCCGTAGCCCTGGTGGACGTCGGGCATGGCGATGGCGTAGCCCACGATGCCGGGCAGGGTGGCCGCGTTCACCAGCTGTTCGATGCTGCGGTCCTCCAGGGCCTTGTCCAGGAGTTCCTGGGTCGCGAAGATCCGGGCCGGCACCCGCATGTCGGCCCGGTAGCTCTTGGGGATCTCCCAGATGTAGGGGGAGATCTGGACCAGATCGGCCTTGGTCACCATGGTTCGCTCCTCGTTCAGAGGTCTCTGCTCGGTTCAGATGTCGAAGACCACCTGGGCGTGCCAGCCCTTCTCGTCCTGGCGTACCTGGAGCAGGTGGTAGGTCACGGCCTTGATGTGGAGCACGGGGGGAGTGGCCAGAGGGCGGCCCTCCACCGTGGCCTGGATGGTCGTGGGGCTCCAGGCGGTCACCGTGCACGCGGTGTAGATCTCGTGCTGCACCTCGTGCAGGTACAGGAGCTCGTTGAGCCAGTCCACCAGCAGGCTCTCCGGGTCCGTGGCCTTCACCCCCACCTGCCGGGGGGTAGGGGCGCTGTCCGGAACGGCCTGGGCGCCGGTCAGCGCGAACATGGCCAGCGCGGCACAGGCGTAGAGCTGCTCGGGGGTCTCCGCGTGGACCCGGACACCGATCTCCGCGGTGTGGTCCAGTTCCTCCGCGGTGCATTGGGCCACTTCGACCCGGGACGGGACAGGGAACGAGCTCATGGTTCCTGGCACTCCTCAATCTCGAAGCGAGTTGCCGGAGAGAGAGGCACGCACGCGACGCGTCGTCTCCATTATACCATCCCGCAGGGCTCGGTCCCCACCGGTCCCGATGAGCCCACCCAGGAGGACCAGTCCGCCGCCCAGGCCGTGGGCCAGGCCCACCGTCTCGCCCAACAGCGCGGCTCCCAAGAGGGTGCCGTACACCGGCAACATGTTGTAGAGGACCATGGCACCGCTGGGCCCTAGACGGCGTACCCCTTCGTTCCAGCACAGGAACCCGACCACTGTGGGGGCCAGGCCGATGTAGACCACCCCGAGGCCCAGGGCCGGGCTCCACCGGACCGGCACGGTCTGCATCTCCCAGAGCGCGGCCGGGAACAGGAAGGGCAGACCCAGCAGGGCCGAGAACGCGGACGCGGAGAGGGCAGAGCGTCGACCCATGGCCCTCTTGCCCAGGACCGAGTAGAGGCCCCACAGGGTCACCGCGGCCAGGACCACCAGGTCGCCCGGATTGGCCCGGATGGGTGAATCCAGCGCTCTGGGGCCCCCGGCGATGAGCCAGATCACTCCCAACAGCCCCACCAACGCGCCGTGGACCTGGCGGCGGGTCATGGGTTCCCGGAGGATGAGCCCGGCCAGGAGGCCGGTGATCAGGGGGCCCAGGCCGTTGATCAGGGCCGTGTTCACCGCGGTGGTGTGGCGGAGACCCAGGTAGAGGAGGGGCGCGAAGAGGACCACCCCGGTCAACGCCATGCCCAGCAGCACGGGTCCGTCGCCCCGGAGCCGGCGTTCCTCCGGCGGTCGCCCTCGGAGCCACAGGGCGAAGACCAGGCCACCGATGGAGAAGCGGGCCGCAGCCAGGGTCACCGGACCTATGGCGTTCCCCAGCCACCGGCCCAGGACGATGTTGGTGGCCCACACAAAGGTCGCCAGGTTGACGAACAGCAGTCCGGCCAGACGAGGGCGCACGGTACCGCTCCGCGGGGCATGCTGGGTCCAGGAGAGCCGCTCGGGTGCACTGGAGGTATTCTACCGGAGGCGCGCCCTTTGGAAAAGACGTCGGGGAAGCGGCGGCATCGTCCACCGTTGCCCTCCGTGGGGGGGGAGGCCCTGTCGGCCTGGATGGAGGGGCAGGGGGGCGGCCTGCGGCGATGGGACGATGCCGGGGGCTGGAGGCCAGCTCCGTGCCGGTGGGAAGAGCGGCCACCCGTCCCTGGGAGAGGGACGCCGGGGCGATCCCAGCACGGGGATCGCCCCGGTGTTGGGCTCGGGCAGGCGGTTCAATCGCCGGGCACGGCCACCGGTGTCTCCTGGGGTCGGCCCTTCTCCGCGGCCTGGGTGGGTTCCCCGGCGATGAAGGCCTCCACCTGCTGCCGGGCCAGGTCGTCTCGGTACTGGACCGGTGGGCTCTTCATGAAGTAGGCGCTGGGAGCCTCCAGGGCGCCGGCCAGCCCCCGATCCAGGCCCAGCTTGGCACAGCGGATGGCGTCGATGACCACCCCCGCGCTGTTGGGGCTGTCCCAGACCTCCAGCTTCACCTCCAGGTTCAGGGGGACGTCGCCGAAGGCCCGGCCTTCCAGGCGGATGTGGGCCCACTTCCGGTCCTCCAGCCAGGGCACGTAGTCGCTGGGCCCCACGTGGATGTCGTGGCCGTCCAGATCCCGCTCCAGCAGGCTGGTGACGGCCCGGGTCTTGCTGATCTTCTTGCTCTCCAGGCGGTCCCGTTCCAGCATGTTCAGGAAGTCTGTGTTGCCCCCGAAGTTGAGCTGGTAGGTCCGTTCCAGCCGCACGCCCCGATCCTGGAAGAGCTGGGCCAGGACCCGGTGGGTGATGGTGGCGCCCACCTGGCTCTTGATGTCATCGCCTACGATGGGCAGGCCCGCGGCCTGGAAACGCTGGCGCCAGATGGGATCGCTGGCGATGAAGACCGGGATGCAGTTCACCACCGCGCAGCCCGCCTCCAGGGCCTGCTCCACGTAGAAGCGGGTGGCCTCCTCGCTGCCCACAGGCAGGTAGATCACCACCACGTGGGTGTCGGTCTCCCGCAACACCCGGGCCACGTCCACCGGCGGGACGTCGGCCTCGGGAATGGTGTCGGCCAGGTAGCGGCCGATGCCGTCCAGGGTGACTCCCCGCTGCACGGGCACGCCCAGGAAGGGGACCTCCGCGAAGCGGCAGGTGTTGTTGGGCGCGGCGAAGATGGCCTGGCTCAGGTCCTGGCCTACCTTGCGGGCATCCACGTCGAAGGCGGTGGAGAACTCCACATCGCCCACGTGGTAGCCGCCCAACACCACGTGCATCAGCCCGGGAACGGCCTCGTCCGGGTGCGCGTCCCGGTAGTAGTGGACGCCCTGCACCAGGCTGCTGGCACAGTTTCCGACCCCGACAATGGCGACTCGGACCTTTCGGTTCATGATCCACCTCCTCTGGTGACAGAACTTCACGAGGATCTCACAGGGCACGGCTGCCTCCCGGGCGTCGACGGCCCGGCGGAGATGCAAACGTTTGCGGGCTGGGCCCCGGCACCGGACCTGTCTAGGGGGCGGGGGCCGGTCCGGTGGACTCCCGCACGATCAGGCGGCTCTGGAGCACCACGTCCTGGCCCTCCTGGCCGGCCAGGACGGCCAGGAGGAGCTGGGCGGCCTGCCGGCCCAGCTCGGCCATCTCCTGGTCCACGGTGGTCAGCCGGGGTACCGAGAGGGTGCCGAAGGGCAGGTTGTCGATGCCCACCACGCTGAGCTGCTCGGGAATGGCCACGCCGGCCTCTGCGGCCGCGGCCAGCATCCCCAGCGCGGTGAGGTCGTTGTAGCAGACCACCGCGGTCGCGCCCAGATCCAGCACCCAGGACAGGGCCCGGCGTCCGTCGTCGGGTTCCCCCATGCCCGGGAGAAGGAGTCGATGGTCCACCGGGATCGCCGCGGCCTGCAGCGCGCGCAGGAAGCCGGTCCGGCGTTCGCCGGCGCTGTATCCCGGCGGCCCTCCCACGTAGGCGATGCGCCGATGGCCCAGCTCCAGCAGATGATCGGTGGCCAGGCGCGCGCCGGCCGCGGTGTCCGAGTAGACCGTGTGGACATGGGCCCCTCGGTGTTCCCGGTTGTTCACCAGGACCACGGGCACGTCCAGCTCGGGCAGGAGCGGGTCCAGCAGCTCTCCCGCCCGGCTGCTGATGAGCACCAGCCCGTCCACCTGCCGCTGGCGCAGGGATTCGATGGCCTGGAGTTCCCGTTCGGCCTGGGCGTTGGAGGTGACCAGGAGCAGGGTGTAGCCCGCGGCCTCGGCCGCCTCCTCCAGTCCCGCCAACACCTGGGCCACGTAGGGGTCGGCCACGCTGGTCACCACCACCCCCAGGGTCTGGGTGCGGCGCAGGACCAGGCTACGGGCCACCTGGGAGGGGACATAGCCCAGCTCTTTGGCCAGGGCCTGGACCCGACGCCGGGTCTCCGGCCGGACCCGGGGATCGTCCCGCAGGGCTCGGCTGACCGTGGAGGGACTTACCTGGGCTTTCTCGGCCAAGGTCTTGATGGAGACGCGCATGGCGGCCATGTCCGACCTCTCCCTGGATGGCCCCGTTCCGGGCTCCGATGGCGGGGGACACACCGGATGCAAACGTTTGCAGCGTCCAGTATATCCGGGAGGGCGGCGGCTGTCAAGCCGGAGGGGCAGTGGGGCCTCTTCACAGGGGCCTCGGTCTGGGGAGGGCTTCTGCCCACTGTGAGGGCGAGAGCAGGTCCTGGGCTGGTGGGCTCGACCCTGTGAAGGACATCCGGAGACGTGGCCCGCGGGGGGCCAGGGGGCGGAGGCGATGTCGGCCAGAGGGGCGGTGTCCTGGGGATCCTTTGGGCCGTCTGGAGGTCTCCACCTGTCCAGGGCTTGGGGGCCCGGCGGCCCCCATGGATGGGGCCGGCGC
>JALSIX010000070.1 GCA_026989655.1 Caldilineaceae bacterium | reverse complement strand
AGATTTCAGCGAGGAATCCGAAAGAGCGGATACTGAAACTCGTAGACATACCCCAAAATCTGGCCGCCTTTGGGGAATTTCAGCGAGGAATCCGAAAGAGCGGATACTGAAACGTGCCTACATCGGAGAGCGTGACGCGCCGGAGCCCCTGCATTTCAGCGAGGAATCCGAAAGAGCGGATACTGAAACGTGTATTTGTCCTGCCCCGACGCGGGGGCGATCTCCATTTCAGCGAGGAATCCGAAAGAGCGGATACTGAAACGAGAGGCGGCCGCTCTGGCGGTGGCCGGCTCGGTCATTTCAGCGAGGAATCCGAAAGAGCGGATACTGAAACCGATCCCCGCTTTCTTTACCGCGACGCGCAACGCGTCATTTCAGCGAGGAATCCGAAAGAGCGGATACTGAAACGCATCCACGCCACCGGAGCAGGCGTTGAATACATGAAAATTTCAGCGAGGAATCCGAAAGAGCGGATACTGAAACTCTCGGCGACGCGGATAATCTCCCGTGTCCCTCGGAAATTTCAGCGAGGAATCCGAAAGAGCGGATACTGAAACCCTCGGGCAAAAGGCCAGCGGCTTTTGCCCACGCGCGAAATTTCAGCGAGGAATCCGAAAGAGCGGATACTGAAACTGAGGGACTAGACGGCTTTTTTGACACTGTGCAAGCCAATTTCAGCGAGGAATCCGAAAGAGCGGATACTGAAACCTCGTACTCGAGGGGATCAGCCCCGTAGTGGGCCCGGACAATTTCAGCGAGGAATCCGAAAGAGCGGATACTGAAACCCCTTATGTTTGCCCCGATGAGGGGCCGGCGCCGGGAATTTCAGCGAGGAATCCGAAAGAGCGGATACTGAAACCAGGAGTCGGCCAGAAATTGCCTAGCGTTGGCAAACCAATTTCAGCGAGGAATCCGAAAGAGCGGATACTGAAACTTCGTAAGCCCGCGTGCGCGTATATATAATGTCAAGCTTTATTTCAGCGAGGAATCCGAAAGAGCGGATACTGAAACCTGCGTCCGTAGACGCTAACGATGACCTGCTCCCCTCATTTCAGCGAGGAATCCGAAAGAGCGGATACTGAAACGGCTTCAGGGCAGTTGTACCGGTTTTGTGGATAATCAGTAATTCACGATTTTAGCCAAACGGAGGAGTGAGCATCCTCAGATGCGGCATCGCCCTCTGGAATCGGCATCTGAGGATGCCGACTCCGCTACGAATTCGTGAACTGCTGATAATGGTAAGCTTGGGCAAAGAAGCGAGCGGAAGATACCCAGAAACACCTCCACCATATCCAAAGAGTGCCGCCCACAGATCTGGGCATTGATTCCGGTAGCCGTACGCCAGCGGAGCTGGCGAAAGGAAGTTCGAGCCCTCGGTGCAGATCTTCCGCAACGCAGGCAGGCGGATCTGGACAGCAGTCGGCGTCGTGACGGCCTGCCCCAAGAGTTTCTCCTTCAGACCAACTTCACGAGGTTTCATCGGGACATGGACGCTCCAAACAATGCTCCGATAAAGATCGGCTTTCCCCTCAGGGGCGTTTGGCAGGTCTTGATCTCGCCCGCAGACAGAGTCCCCAGTCACTTCCTCGGTCGAGGACAGGAAATCGATCAGCTTGCTCCCTGATGCGTTATCGAGCTTGAGAGCCCTGTGCATGGGTCCTTGGGATGATTACGGGGCGATGTTCGGAAATTACTACGTCATTGTGAGGTCTGCGGAGGCGTATTGTCTGCTGGCACACTTGATGAAGGGCTCCATACCGTACCAGGTCAGAGATCCGGTGGCGGTGGGTGACGTGGTGGGGAGATTGGGACATGGTGGAAGTTCACATTTTCCCCACCTGCACTTTCAGGTAATGGACTCTATGGACCTGAAGAGCGCGACAGGGCTCCCCTGTTGTTTTGAAGGGTATTATGAGGAGCGGGATGGAAAGTGGAACAAGGTGATCTGTGGGATACCGCACAGCGGGCGTGTGGTCAAGGCATAGGGATGAAGCCCCAGCGGACATGCAGCAGCGCCACGCGTTTGCGGAAAGGCCGCAAAAGTCGCTCCCCCTCTCCGTCGCTCCTGCGCGATTCCCCCTTCATTCTCCATGACGCGACGGCCGGATCACGCCGCTCACGCCTGGAGCGGACCGGACCTCGTCGGACAATATGGCGGCCACCGCCCCTTCTTGGCACGGCACGGGCCCTTCACCCAACCGCTTGCGCCGGGGCCGAGAAGGGCCAAGGCCCGCGGCCGTTCCCCGGGAACGGGGCCGCGCGGCAAGTTCTGGGACGGAGGACCGCGTATGGGCCCGTCGGCAGGGCACAGCAGCCGGACCGGACCCGAGCCTTTGCCCTCACAGGCCCAGGTACGCGCTGCGGATGGCCGGATCCGCCAGCAGCTCCTGGCCGGTGCCGCTGAGGACGATGCGGCCGTTCTCCAGGACGTAGCCCCGGTCCGCGATCTCCAGGGTCTGCACCGCGTTCTGCTCCACCACCAGGACTGTGGTCCCCGCGTCTCGGACCTGTCGGATCACCTGAAAGATGTCCTGCACGATCAGAGGGGCCAGGCCCAGGGAGGGTTCATCCAGCATGAGCAGCCGAGGGCGGGCCATCAGGGCTCGACCGATGGCCAACATCTGCTGCTCCCCGCCGCTCAGGGTCCCGGCCCACTGGCCTCGACGTTCTGCCAGACGGGGGAAGAGCCCGTACACCTCCCGCAGAGTTCGGCCCCGCTCCGGACGCCCCCGCCGGAACGCGCCCAGCTCCAGGTTCTCCTGGACGGTCATCTCGGGAAACAGGTGACGACCTTCCGGCACCTGGACCAGGCCGGCCTGGACGATCCGGTGGGAGGGCCAGGTGTGGATGGGCTGGCCGTCGAAGACGATCCGGCCCCGCCAGGGCCGGAGGAGGCCGGAGATGGTGCGCAGGGTGGTGGTCTTCCCCGCACCGTTGGCCCCGATGAGGGCCACGATCTGGCCTTCCCCCACCTCCAGGTGAAGATCCCAGAGGACCCGGATGCCCTCGTAGCCGGAGTGGACAGCCTCAAGCTGCAGAAGCACGGAACTCCTCCCCCAGATAGGCCTCGATGACCCGGGGATCCCGGGCCACCACATCCGGTGGATCCACCGCGATCAGCTCCCCATGGTGCAGGACCGCCACCCGGTCCGACAGGCTCATGATGGCCTTCATCACGTGCTCGATGACCAGCAGGGTGATCCCCTCCTCCCGGATCTGGCGGACCAGGGCCACGAACTCCTGGCTCTCCGTGGGCGTCAGGCCGGCCATGACCTCGTCCAAGAGCAGCAGCCGGGGCCCGGTGGCCAGGGCCCGGGCCAGCTCCAGCCGTTTGCGGCCGGCCGTGGTCAGGGCGGAGGCAGGGACGTCCCGGTAGGGGTCCAGACCCATCCGGGCCACGATCTCCCGAGCCCGGGCCTCCGCGGCGTCCGGGTGGGGATGGCGCAGGAACGCGCCGATGCGGACGTTCTCCAGGACGCTCAGGCGGGCAAAAGGGCGGGCGATCTGGAAGGTCCGGGCGATGCCCAGGGCGCAGATGCGGTGTGGGGGCAGCCCTGTGATCTCCTGGCCCGCGAAGAGGATCCGCCCCTGGGAGGGGGCCAGAGCTCCGCTGATCAGGTTGAACAGGGTGGTCTTGCCCGCGCCGTTTGGGCCGATGAGCCCCAGGATCTCCCCTTCCGCCAGCTCCAGGGAGACGTCCTGGACCGCGACCAGGCCGCCGAACTGTTTGGAGAGGCCCTGGACGGCCAACAGTGGGGTCACGACGGCCTCCTTCCCCCGCGAGGGCCCGGGGACAGCCGGCCCCACAGCCGGCGGCCCGCGCCCACCAGCCCGTCGGGGATGAAGAGGATCACCAGGATGAGGAGGGCGCCGTAGATCATCACGTCCACGCCGGAACGTCCGCGCAGGAACTCCAGGGAGGGCGGCGGTGTGCGGACGAAGGCCCGGGTCAGCTCGGCCAGGGGGGTGAGCAGGAGCGCGCCCACCAGGGGGCCCCACACGGTGCCCACGCCGCCTACGATGGGGCGCAACAGGATCTGCACCGAGACGGAGACGCCGAAGGCCAGGGTGGGATCGATGAAGAGGAAGTACTGGGCGAAGAAGGAGCCGCCCATGGCGGTCAGGGCCGCGCTGAGGGCCACCGCGTAGACCTTGTAGCGCAGCACGTCCACCCCCAGGGCGGCCGCGGCCTCCTCGTTCTCCCGGATGGCCTGGAAGTAGGCGCCCAGATGGCTTCGATGCAGCCCGATGGTCACGGCCATGCCCAGGACGAACAGGCCCAGGATCACGAAGTAGTAGTTGCCCTGGGTGCGCTCGAACTGGAGGCGCCACCAGGAATCTCCCCGGATCAGGGGGATGTGGACCCCGATGGAGCGGTTGATGAACTCGGTCTCCGCGGCGATGAGGCGCAACATCTCGGCCAGGGCGAAGGTGCCCAGCGCGAAGAAGTGGCCTCGGACGCCGAAGCGAAAGAGCAGGTAGCCGGCCCCGGCACCGAAGAGCGCGGCCAGCCCCGCGCCGGCCAGCATCCCCAGCCAGGGGCTGACCTGGAAGCGCAGGAGCAGCATGGTGGAGGTGTACGCGCCGATGCCGTAGAACATGGCGTGGCCGAAGGAGAACTGGCCCGCGTAGCCGCCCATGATGTTCCAGGCGTTGCCCAGATAGGCCCAATAGAGGGTCAGGATGGCCAGGCTGACCAGGAAAGGGTCCACCAGGAAGGGGACGGCCAGGAGGGGGAGGGCCACCGCGGCCAGTCGGGCGTAGTCCTGCAACAGGCGCTGACGGTGGTTCATAGACGCCTCCCCAGCAGCCCCTGAGGGCGGAACAGCAGGGCCAGGATGAAGACCAGGAACACGCCCAGCAGCTTGGTGGACCCCGGGGCGAAGACCACGCTCAGCTCCTGGGTCAGGCCGATGAGAAGGCCCCCTAGGAGCGCACCGGGAATGCTCCCCATGCCGCCCAGAACCACGATGACGAAGGCGGTGATGTTGAAGGTGTTGCCCACCTGGGGGTCCACCGAGAGGAAGGGGAGCACCAGGGCCGCCGCGGCGCCCACGCAGGCCGTGCCCAGGCCGAAGGTGACCAGGTGGATGCGGTGGATGTCCACGCCCACCAGCCGGGCGCCCACCCGGTCCTGGGCCGTGGCCCGGATGGCCTTGCCCAGGTCCGTGTGTTGGAGCAGCAGGGAGAGGGCGCCGGTCAGCAGCAGGGCGAAGACGAAGGCAGCCAGTTTGGGCAGGGTGATGGTGGTGCCCCAGATGCGCAGGGGGAAGTCCACCACCAGGGGGCCGATCCCGATGGGATCCCGCTCGTAGGGCAGACGGATGGCCCGGGGCGTGGCGGTGAAGGCCACCAGGAGCGCGTTCTCAATGAACAGGGCCAGTCCCAGGGTCAGGAGGAGTTGGTTGTGGGGGGGCGCGTTCCGGGCTGGGTGGATGATCAGCCGCTGGACCAGGCCGCCGAACAGGAAGAGCGCGGCCCCCACCAGGGGCACGGCCAGGTAGGGGTCCACCCCGAACCGGTCGTAGAGGAGGAAGGTGAGGTACATGCCCACGGTGAGGAGCGCGCCGTGGGCAAAGTTGATGATGTCCAACACGCCGAAGATCAGGGTGAGCCCCATGGCCACCAGCCCGTACACCCCACCGATCAGGAGGCCGGTGACCATGGCCTGGCGCAGGACCACGCTGTTGGCCGCGAACCAGGCCTCGATCCGGGTGGGGCCGACCCCCAGGCCCACCAGGGCCAGGAGGGCCAGCCCCCCGAACAGCCCGAGAAGACGTCGGTCCATCGGCGCCTCAGCCTATTGCTTCCACGATACGCACATCCTTGGCTCGGCCTCGGCCACGGCCGGGGGCCACACCTGGACCACCCGACCGTCCTGGACCTGCATGACCACCGGCCGGGCGTTGATGTTCTCGCCGGCCTCATCGAACTGGATGGGGCCCGGGTAGGGGAGGATGTGGTCCGCGTAGTCGGTGGTGGCCAGCGCGTCCCGGATGGCCGTGGGCTCCGCGGAGCCGGCCCGTTGGATGGCGTCCGCGATGATGTACATGGCCTGATAGGCCAGGACCGCGGAGGTGCGCATGGGTTCGCCGTACTGTTGCTGGAACTTCTCCCGGACGGCCAGGGCCTTGGGGTTCGAGGCGTCCCAGTGGTAGTTGCTGTCCAGGAAGCACTCCGCCAGGTCGCCCGCGTCCTCCACGAACTGGGGCTGGTCATAGGTCCCCTGGGCCACGCCATAGACCAGCTTCACGTCCAGGTCCACGTCCTCCGCGTTGCGGGCGATGAGGAGGCCATCGTTGTAGTAGCCGGTGACCAGCAGCACGTCCGGGGCCAGTTGGTCGATCCGGGTGAGCTCCGTGGTCAGGTCGGCGACGCCGAAGGGATCGTAGCCCACCTCGGCCACCAGCTCGATGCCCACCTCCGGGGCCTTGCGGGCAAAGGCAGCCCGGACGCTGTCGCCGTAGCCGGTGGTGCCGTCGTACATGTACGCGGCCGTCTGCACGGTCGCGCCCAGGGCATCCGCCAGCTCCCGCAGGTACTGGGCTCCGTAGACCCCCATGGCCGTGGCGTTGGGCTGGAGGCGGAAGACGTACCGGTAGCCCTGCTGGAGGATGGCGTCCGCCACGGCCACGTCGATGACCAGGGGAACGCTGCTGCGCTCGGCGATGGCGGCCACGTTGCTGGTCACCGAGGACTGGAAGCAGCAGATGAGGGCCACCGCGCCCTGGTTGACCAGGCGCTCGGCCTCGGTCTGCCCCACCTCGGCCGAGCCGGTGGAGTCCGCGGAGAGGTACTCGAAGGTGCGGCCCCCCAGCACGCCGCCGGCCTCGTTCAGCTCCTGGATGGCCATGCGGATGGCGTTGTCCATCTGGATGCCGTCCGCGGCCAGCCCGCCGGTGAGGGGATGGATGCCGCCGATGCGGATGGGCTCGGCCTGGGCCTCCTCTGGCCCGGGGGCCTCTGCCGGGGCCACCTCCTCCGGGGCGGCCCCGCCGCCGGTCTCGGCCTGGGGAGCGGCCGGCGCGGCACACGCGCTCAACACCAGGACCGCCAGGACCAGGACAGCCAGCCAGGCCCATACAGGACGTTGTGACATGGGTCTTCCTCCTTTCGGAACGGTGGAAAACGGCAGCGAACCGGACAGAGAACGAGAAGAGGTGGGCCCCTCCCGCCGGGAGGGGCCGCGGCCGGGGCACGAGATACGGCCGGCATCCCGATGCGGGGCGGCCCGGGAAGGCCTTCCGACCGGCTTGCCCCCTCACGGAAGGCGTCCAGGGTCCGGCGGATGTCCGATCTGGTACTGGAAGCGGTCCCCCCGGTAATGGGCCCACATGACCTCGATGGGCCGGCCGTCCGCGTCCCAGACCACCCGGCGAATGCGCAGGAGGGGGCTGCCCGCCTCCACAGCCAGCCTCTCGGCCACCCGCTCCGGCGCGGGCACGGCCTCCAGGATCCGCTGGGCCCGGCTGCCCAGCAGGCCCGGGTACCCTTCCAGGTAGGCCAGGGAGCCGCCCCGGGTGAACGCCTCGGGCCGGATGCCGTCCCGGGCCATCGGCGCCACGTAGGCCAGGTGGTGGCCGATGGGCTCGGCATCGGCCAGCCGGAGGCGTTCCAGACAGAAGATGGGCGTGCTCGGCTCCACCTCCAGCGCCAGGGCCACGTCCCCGGGCGCGGGGACCTCGTCGGCCAGCAGCACCTGCCAGCCCGGCCGGCTGCCCTGGCGGAGGAGCTGCTCGGTCAGGCCGAACCGGGGCTCGGGGCTGTGGGCCACCTTGGGCCGGGCCACGAAGGTTCCCCGCCCCCGGAAGCGGGTGATCAGCCCCTCGAACTCCAGCTCCTTCAGCGCCAGCCGAACGGTGGTTCGGCTGACCCCGTAGGTATCCTGGAGCTGTTCCTCGGTGGGGAGCATCTCGCCCGGGCGCAGCTCCCCCCGGAGGATGCGGGCTCGCAGGAGCTCCTTGAGCTGGTAGTAGAGGGGGATGGGCGACGATCGCTCGATCATGGCGGGCCCTCGTCTTCCGGGAGCTGGGGCCCTGGGGTGGGGCGGTGCAGGTAGCGTCCCTGGGGCGGGCCGATGAAGGTGCCCCGGTCGTAGATGCAGCGTCCCCGGAGGAAGGTGGCCTTGACCCGGCCGGTGAGCTCCAGCCCCTCGAAGGGGGTGTAGCCCTGGCCCGAGGGGGAGTCCTCGGCCCGGACCACGAAGCGCTCGTTGGGGTCCAGGAGCACCAGGTCCGCGTCGTAGCCCACCGCGATGTCCCCTTTGCTCCGCAGGCCGAAGCGCTGGGCCGGGTTCCAGCTCAACAGCTCTGCCATGTGGGGGTAGGACATGCCCCGTCGGCTCCCCTCGCTGAAGACGCCGGAGAGGAGATACTCGGTGCCGCCGAAGCCGGACTTGGCCAGCCAGATGTTGTCCGGCTGCTCTGGGTCCCACTTCGCCTCCGCGGCGCAGCAGGCATGGTCGCTGACGATCCAGTCCACCCGGCGCTCCAGGACCGCCTCCCACAGGTACTCCACGTCCTCCCGAGAGCGGATGGGCGGGTTCACCTTGGCCTTGGGGCCCGCGGGGGCGTCGTAGTCCAGGAGGAGATGGCCCACGGTCACCTCTCGGCGGAACCGGATGTGGGGGAAGAGCTGCTGCATCATCCAGGCAGCCTCCACGGCCTTGCGAGAGCTGAGGTGGAGCAGGTTGATGTTCAGGCATTCGGTCTCGTAGGCCAGGTAGGACGCGATCCAGATGGCCAGCCCCTCCGAGTGGGGAGGCCGGGCCGCGCTGTAGGCCCGGAGGCCTGTGAGGGAGGGATCCCGTTGGACCAGGCGGGTGTAGGCGTTGAGGATGTCCGCGACCTCGCAGTGAAGGCTGACGCTGATGGTGTCGGCCAGCTCGGGGTGGGCCTGCATGAGGCGGGTGGCCTCCCGCATGATGAACTCGAAGTGGGCCAGGTCGTAGCTGTCCCCCTCGTCCAGCATGAGGAAGCGCCGTTGGGCCGCGGGGTCGGCCTGGCCGTGGAGCCCGTAGCCGCCGTAGAACATGAAGATCTTGAAGGAGGGGACGCCGAACCGGGTGAGGAGCAGCTCCATCTCGCCGATGTGGGAGCCCTGGATGGGGGCCAGGTGGTAGCCGTAGTCCACCCAGTAACGTCCCTGGGAGATGGCCAGCACCTGGGGGAAGAAGTCCGCGTAGGGGCCGCCCCGGTTCAGGTAGTACTGACCGGTTCGGAAGTAGGTGAGCATGGAGGTGACGCCCCCCATGGCCGCGGCCCGGCTCTCGCTCTCCGCGTCCTGTTCCAGGGGCGCGTAGATCCCCGCGTGCATGTGGGCGTCCACCAGCCCTGGAAAGGCCAGCCAGCCCCGACCATCGTACACCTCCCGGGCCTGGTCCGGGGGGATCGCGGGCGCGAGGTGGACGAACTTGCCGTCCCGGATGCCCAGGTCCAGCCGCTCCACCGCGGGTTGCCTGGGCCGCACCACCTGGACGTTCTTCACCACCAGATCGTAGGGGCTCTCCCGGTTCATGGCTTCTCCTTCTCCGAAGGGGCGTGGGGCGAAGGGAGGCGACCGTCCACCACGATCTGGGCCTGGTGGAGGCGGCGGATCTCCGCCTCGTGGAAGCCCAGGGACTGGAGGATGGCCGCGGTGTCCGCGCCGATGGCCGGCGGATCCCGACGTAGCCCGTAGCGGACGTGGCGGATCGCGATGGGCAGCCGGGGGAGGCGGATCCGCTGTCCGTTGGGCAGGGCCACATCCACCAGGCCGTGGCTCTGGACCAGATGGGGGTCCTGGAACAGGTCCTCGGGCCGGGCCACCGGCGCGAAGGGGATCCCGGCCTCCTGGCAGCGGTCCACGATCTCCTCCAGGGACATGCGGCCGAACATCCGCTCCAGCTCGGGATGCAGACGGTCCCGGGCGTCCACTCGTTGGGCGTTGGTGGCCAGGCTCTCGTCGGCCAGGAGATCCGGCCGCTGGAAGGCCTGGCAGAAGGCCTGCCAGTGCTTGTCGCTGGTGATGCCCACGAAGACCTGTTGGCCGTCCGCGGTGTGGAACAGTCGGTAGACGGCCCAGGGGCTCACCCGGGCCGGCATGGGCGGCACCGGCTCCTGGGCCATGGCCGCGTAGGCCATGTGTTGGCCCATGATGTAGGCCGCGGTCTCGAAGAGGCCGTTCTGGACAAAGGCCCCCTGGCCCGTGCGTTCCCGCTCCCGCAGGGCGGTCAGGATGGCCACCGCGCCGAAGGTGCCTCCCAGGATGTCCACGATGGAGGCCCCGGCCCGCAGGGGCTGCCCCGGGGGGCCGGTCATGTAGGCCAGGCCGGACATCATCTGGACCACCTCGTCCAGTGCGGTTCGATGCTGGTAGGGTCCCTCCATGAAGCCCTTGAGGCTGCAGTAGATGATGGTCGGGTTCAGCTCGCGGACGGCCGGGTAGCCCAGGCCCAGCCGCTCCATGGTGCCGGGCGCGAAGTTCTCGATGAGCACGTCCATCGTGGCCAACAGGGCCCGGACGATCTCCTGCCCCTCGGGGGTCTTGAGGTCGACGGCCAGGCTCTTCTTGTTGCGGTTGAAGAAGGTGTAGTAGCCGCTGCCGAAGCCCTTGAGCCGTCGGGTGTGGTCGCCCTGGGGCGCGGGCTCCACCCGGATCACCTCCGCGCCCAGGTCCGCCAGGATCAGCCCCGCGGCCGGTCCCATGACCGCGTGGGTGAACTCCACCACCCGGATGTCCTGGAGGGGCAGTGCCTCCGGGGAGCTCTGCGCCGCTCGGGCCGTGGGGTCAGGGCGCTCCATGTTCGTCCCCCAGGCGATAGTCGCGGTGTTCCCGCAGGTAGTTCACCAGGCCACCGGCCCGGAGGATGGCCAACATCACCCGGGGCATGGGGGTGGCCGGGTACTCCTCTCCCTGGGTGAGGTCTCGGACCACGCCGGCCCGGAGGTCCACCTCCAGCCGGTGCCCGGAACGGATACGGTGGGGGCCGATCTCCACCGCGGGCAGGCCGATGTTGATGGCGTTTCGGTAGAAGATGCGGGCGAAGGAGCGGGCCACCACCGCGGCCACGCCCGCGGCCTTCAGGGCCAGGGGAGCCTGCTCCCGGGAGGAGCCGCAGCCGAAGTTCGCCCCGGCCACCAGGATGTCCCCGGGCTGGACCCGCTGCCGAAAGTCTGGGTCCAGGTCCTCCAACACGTGCTCGGCCAGGTGGGAGAGATCCAGGGTCTTGGTGTACTTGCCCGGGATGATCCGATCCGTGTCGATGTGGTCGCCGTAGACGTGGGCCCGGCCCACCAGGCGGGCCTGGGAGGCCCGTTTCAGCGAAGTTCCCACGGTGTCTCCTCGCTTTCCAGGATGGGCACCGGGTCTGCGATGGCGCCCACCAGGGCCGAGGCCGCCACCACGGCCGGCGAGGCCAGGTAGATGGAGGCCCGGGGGTTGCCCATCCGTCCCTGGAAGTTGCGGTTGGTGCTGGCGATGACCGCCTCGCCGTCGCCCGGGATCCCCTGGTGGGTGCCCACACAGGGGCCACAGCCCGCGGGGATGAAGGTGGCCCCGGCCTGGGAGAGGACCTGCACTGTGCCGTCCTCCAGCGCGGCGTGGAAGACCCGCCGGGAGGCCGGCGCGATGAGGAGCCGGACCCGGGGATGGATCCGCTTGCCCCGGAGCACCTGGGCGGCCATCTGCAGGTCTTCCAGCCGGGCATTGGTGCAGGAGCCGATGAAGGCCTGGTGGATGGGCTGGCCCACCACCTCCCGGACAGGCACTACCCGGTCGGGGGAATGGGGCGCGGCCACCAAGGGCTCCAGGGTGGAGACGTCGAACCGGTGGACGGCCGCGTAGGGGGCCCCGGGATCCGGATGGACCGGAGAGAAGGGGTAGGGCAGCTCCAGCCCGGTGGGATCCACCAGGCCGGTCTTGGCCCCCATCTCCGCGGACATGTTGGCCACGGTCATCCGGCTGGCCAGGCTCAGGCCATGGATGGCCGAGCCGGTGTACTCGATGGCCTGGTAGATGGCGCCGGCCACGCCCAGGTGGCCCACCAGGAAGAGGGCCAGGTCCTTGGCCGTGATGCCCTTGGGCAGCCGACCTTCCAGCTCGATCCGGATGGTCTCCGGCACCTTGAGCCAGATCTTGCCGGTCAGCCAGACCGCGGCCAGGTCGGTGGAACCCACCCCCACCGCGAAGGCGTTCACCGCGCCGTAGGTGGGGGTATGGGAGTCCGCGCCCACGAAGAGCTCCCCGGGCCGCACCCGGGCGTCCTCCACCATGAGCTGGTGGCAGATGCCCTCCCCCACCTCGTAGAGATGCCCGCCCATGCGCTGTTGGAACTCCCGCATGAGCCGGTGTAGGTTGCCGATCCGCTCGTTGGGCGGGGGCGTGGCGTGGTCCAGGACCAGGAAGCAGCGGGCCGGATCCCACAGGGCCTGCCCCCCCATGGCCTGGAAGGCCCGGATGGCCAGGGGCCCGGTGGCGTCGGTGGCCATGGCGCCATCCACCGAGGCCACCACCAGTTCCCCGGCCCGGACCGGCCGCCCCACGTGGGCCGAGAGGATCTTCTCGGCCACGGTCTGGGCCGGGGCAGCATCTCGGTGTGAGGGAGGGTTCCCGGCCATGGATGTCGACCTCCTACGGGGCCATCTCGGACGGCGAGAGCTCCACCCGGTCCGGTGCCCGTTCCACCAGGGCTGCGATCCGGCTGGGCAGATCCCCTCGTCCCAGGGCCTCTCGGGCCTGGAGGGAGACCCGGGCCACCTGCACCGGATCCACGCCGGTGGCGATGCCCATCCGGTGCAACATGTGGACGGTGTCCTCGGTGGCGATGTTGCCGGCGGCTCCATCGATGAAGGGACAGCCCCCCAGGCCGCCGAACGCGGTGTCGAAGGCTCGAACGCCACAGGCCAGCCCTGCCAACAGGTTGGCCAGGCCCAGGCCCCGGGTATCGTGGAGGTGGAGCACCACAGGCACCGGGTGTGCCTGTTCTACCAGGGGAGCCACCCGGCGAAACAGGCTCCGCGGATCGGCCAGGCCCGCGGAGTCGGCCAGGGCCAACTGGTCCACTCCCATGGCCAGGATGGTGTCGGCCAGCTCGCGCACCCGTTCGGAGGAGACGTCGTCGGGCCGGCGGTACCCGAAGGCACACTGGATCCCACCCCGGACCTGGAGCCCGTGGGAGCGGGCCAGGGCCACCATCTGGACCATCTCGGCCAGGGCCTGGTCCACGCTTCGATTCGCGTTGCGGCGGCTGTGGTCCTCGTTGGCGGATACGGACACGTCCACGGCCTGGATGCCGCCCGCCTGGACGGCCCGCTCCACGCCTCGGAGGTTCAGGGCCAGTCCGGTGAAGACCACACCCTCCACCTGGGGCAGCCGCCGGCACAGCGCCTCCGCGTCGGCCATCTGGGGCACCCGCCGCGGGTGCACGAACGCGGTCACCTGGATGGTGCGCAGCCCCGCATCCACCAGCCCCTGGATCAGGGCGAGCTTGGCCTCGGTGGAGAGCACCGGCTCCCGTTGCAGCCCGTCCCGGGGGCCCACCTCCACGATCTCCACGGAGGGGGGCAGGGCCTCCAAGAGGGGAGGGGACATGGCAGCTCCTCATCGTCCAGTGTGGCGTTGGCAAGGGCGGACCGCGAGGCCCGTGGCAGCCGGGGGATTTGTTACAACATTATATCATATTGTCCGGCCATGCCAAATCTCCCAGACACCTGGGTTGGGCCTCTCGCCTGGTGAGGTGGAACTCCTGCAAACGCGCGCCGAGGGTTGGCCGGCCGGTTTGCGCCTCCTGGCCGCTTCGCTGGGCCGCCTGCCCGCCGGCGCAGACCGCCGCGCCTCCATCGAGCACCTGGCCCACACCGACCGCCTGGTCTTCGACTTCCTGGCCGAGGAGGTGCTGAACCAGCAGGAGCCGGAGCTGAAAGCGTTTTTATTGCAAACGGCCATTCTTGCCGAACTGACCCCCGCCCTGTGCCAGGCCGTCACCGGCCGAGCCGATGCCGCCGTCCTCCTGGACGAACTGTACCGCCGCAACCTTTTTCTCGTGGCGGTGGACGAAGCCGGAAAGCAGAAGAGAGCATCTCTCCCCGGCGCCTCTGCACCCCTGCACCCCCGCACCTACCGCTATCACGATCTCTTCGCCGAATTCCTGCGTCACCGCCTCCAGCAGGAGATGCCGGAGCGCATCTCCGACCTGCACCGACGGGCCGCCCAGGCCGAAAGCGACCCCACTCGCGCCGTCGCCCATTATCTGGCGGCGGCCAGGTGGTCGGAGGCGGCCGCGCTCATCGAACAGGTTGGGGCCGAGATATCCGCCCGGGGTTACCTGGACACCCCCAGCCGCTGGATCAACGCTTTGCCCATCCCTGTCCAAGAAAGCCGACCAAGGCTAAACCAGTATCTGGCGGTCTGCGCCTGGCAAAAAGACAGACTGACAGAAGCGCAGTCCCTGCTGGAACAGGCCCGGCAAGGCTTCAAGGCGGCCGGCGACGCAAGGGGCCAGGGCGAAATGCTGGCCAATCTGGCCCACCTGGCGCTGCACCAGGCTGAGTGGGAGCGCAGCGCCGCCTTGGCTGACCGCGCCCTGACCCATCCTGCGCCGCCCCACATCCAGGCCCAACTACTGATGGGTCGCGCCGTGCAGAAGTTAAACTCTGGTGACTGGACGGGGGGCGAACGAGACTTCAAAACCGCTGTAGACCTGATCCAGACCTCTGAAGAACTAGACCTGTTGAGCCTGCTGACCACCAACCTCGAACCCGCCTTCGCCTTTCTGCCGGGCAGCCTGGAAGGCATTCTGCGGCAGAAAGGCGTGCAGCCATCACCGGGCTGATTTGGAACGCCGCCTGGGTGCTGGTGGCCGCGCCGGCCGCGGTGGGGATCAACGTGCTGGCCGGGGGCGAGGGCGCGTTCAGCTTCGGCATCCTGGCCGTGGCTGCCGTGGCCTTGGCCGGCCAACTGCTGGCCCGGCAGGAGATGACCTCCTGAGCGGGTGCGCCATGAACGATGCTCGCGCGGTGCTCGTCTTATCGTATTCTTCTGTGTTTCAACGGGAGGCGCAACATGACCACAGCGAACTTTATCCCGAATTTTGGGATGGTTGACAGGCCCAATCTCTGCACATATACTTTGTCCAAACGCCTTCAAGACCGGCCGGTTGATTTCCAAGACGTTTGGATTGCCGCCACCGCTCTGGTGAACAAAAGTCGCTTTGGTCACGCACAACACGGAAGCATTCGAGAAAATCGCGTCGTTGCAGCGAAAAAGTTGATTTTTTTTGAACGATGAACGCCCCGGTTCAACCAGAAACACGTTGGGGGGACTTTGGGTTGGCCGCCGCCCGGCTGGCCTGGATGGCCGCCTTTTTGCTGGCGGCCGGGCTGTGGATCATGGGCAGCGTCGAGACGGTCGGCCGCCCGCCCCCCTCCTGCGTAGAAACCGCGTGCGACCCGTTCGCGCTCTCGGCCGAAGACCTGGAAATGATGGTGAGCCTCGGCCTGCCGGCGGATAGGATCAGCGCGTTTTGGGCCCTCACCAACATGGGGTTTGCCATCGTTTTCTTCCTCATCGCCCTGGTGATCTTCTGGCGCGCGCCCAACGCCTGGGTGGGGCTGGTGGTTTCATTCACGCTGGTCTATTTGGGAGCGGTCTTCTTCACAGAAAGCGACGACGCCCTGTGGCGGGCCCGTCCTGACCTGCGCTGGCTGCTGGCCGTTGTGTATGCCTTGGGATACAGCGCCTTGATGTGCTTGTTCTTTTACTTTCCCGACGGGAAATTCGCCCCGCGCGCGAAGCACCTGGGGATGATAGCTGTCCCCCTGATCCTCCTGATCGCGCCGTTCACCGTCAACGCGACCCGGGGCGAACAGCCGGCCGCCGGCCTGTTCGTAGGCTCTGTGGCCGCAGGCGTCGCGGCGCAGATCCATCGCTACCGTCGCCTGTCTAACCGGTTACAACGGCAGCAAACCAAGTGGGTGCTGTTTGGCCTGATGAGCGCACTCCTCGTCATGCTGATCTGGCTGTTCACCGGGGCCAACCTGCCGCCCGGTCAACCCCGCCCGGAACGAATTTATTTTTTGCTTTTTACCCGGGCCCTCATCATCGTCCTGATCCCGCTGCTTCCTCTGTCCATCGCCTTTTCGATTCTGCGCTACCGGCTGTTTGACATCGATGTGATCATCAACCGGGCGTTGGTTTACGGCGCGTTGACCGCGCTCATTGGTGGCCTGTACGTCTTGCTGGTTGGTTCGGCGGGTGTGGTGTTGCAGACAAACAGCGATCTGGCCGCTCTGCTGCTGACGGCCGTGCTGGCGGCGGCAGCCTTCAGGCCGGCCCGCTCATTCATACAGCAAGGGGTGGATCGGATGATTCAGGTTCAACAGCCGCGTCCACCCCCCATTTCCCCGGTAAAAACAGATGAAGCTGCCCGTCCGCGCCTGTCCGGTCGCTGGCTTCAGGTTGCGCGGGGCGGTTGGATCGCGCTCACCATCGCCGCCTTTGGCGTTCTCATCGCCTCCATCCCCGGCTACGCGGCCAAATTCGGCGGGCAACTCGACCACGTAACCGGGGGCGAACTTCCACCGGGCGCCCACTTTTTCGCCGCGGCCAGCGGCGCGGTTTCGCTGGCCGCGGCGCTGCTCTCCATAGGGTTGGCCACACTGCTTTTCCGCCGCCGGTTCAGGGAACCCATCGCCGCTTTGCTCTCCTTCTTCCTGCTCGCTTATGGCGTGGCCATGTCCGGGCCGCTGGAAGCGGCCGGCGCCTACTGGCTCGGCTCTGTAGAAACCGCGCAGGCTCTGCAAGGCGTTTTGCTGGCGACGCCCATGATGGCGCTCCTGGCGCTCTTCCCCAATGGACGATTCACACCCCCCTGGACGCGCTGGATCGTCTTGCTCTCCGTGCCGGGGAGCCTGGGATTGTTGGTGATTGCCCCTTTCGACGCCGAAGGCATCAATCAGAATCCCGCTCTCTTTGTTGTCACCGCTCTCCTGTTCATTGGCCTCGGTCTGGGCGGTGTGTATGCCCAATTCATCCGCTATCGAAAGGTTTCCACCCCGGCCGAGCGGCGGCAAACCCGCTGGGCGGTTTTCGGCTTCGCCCTTTGGATGGCGTACATCATCCTTTCCACTATTCCCTATTTTTATCTCACCGGCCTCCCGCCGGATGCGCCCACACCATGGTGGGCGCCGGCCAGCGAACTGAGCTGGTGGCTCAGCATGAGCATCATCCCCGTTTGTCTGACGATTGCCATCACCCGCGGCCGGCTCTGGGATATCGACCTGGTCATCAACCGCGTTCTGGTCTATGGCGCGCTGACGGCCGTGGTGACTGCGCTGTACGTATTCATCGTCGGTGGGTTGGGGCTACTCCTTCAATCCGGCAGCAACCTGCTGCTGGCGTTGCTGGCCACGGGCCTGGCCGCGGCCCTGTTCCAACCGCTGCGACAGCGTTTGCAGTCCGCGGTCAATCGCCTGATGTACGGCGAGCGGGACGAGCCGGCCGCGCTGCTGGCCCGGTTAGGCGAGCATCTGGAGCAAACCGGCTCCCCGCAAGCCGCGCTGATAGGCATTGTGGAGACGGTGGCCCAGGCGCTCAAACTGCCCTATGCGGCCATTGAGCTGGGCGAGCGGGGCGAAATGGCCGCCAGCTACGGCCTGCCGGTGGATGAGACGCAGTCGTTCCCCCTGATCTACCAGGGAGAAACGGTCGGGCAGATGCGGGTCGCGCCGCGCGCGCCCGGCGAGTCGCTCACCGCCAAGGACCAGCGCCTGCTGGAAACCATCGCGCGGCAGGCCGGGGCCGTGGCCTACGCCGCCCGCCTGACGGCCGATTTGCGCCGCTCCCGCCAACGCCTGGTCATCGCCCGCGAAGAAGAACGCCGCCGCATCCGCCGCGACCTGCACGACGGGCTGGGTCCCGTCCTGGCCAGCCAGGGGCTTAAGATGGCCGCCGTCGGCCAACTCATCGAGGAGGATCCCGCCAAAGCCCGGCGCTTTCTCGACGAGTTGGCCGCCCAGAACCAGGCTGCGGTCAGCGAGATCCGCCGCCTGGTCTATGATTTGCGGCCCCCTGCGCTGGATGATTTGGGTCTGGCAGGGGCGATCCGCGATTACGCCATAGGCCTGCAGGTTGGCGCCGGCAGCCCGGAAATCGACGTGCAAGCGCCGGCCGCCGGCCTGCCTCCCTTGCCGGCCGCCATCGAAGTGGCCGCCTACCGCATCGCGGCCGAAGCCTTGACCAACATCGCCCGCCACGCCCAGGCCCGCCACGGCACAGTGGCATTTAGACTCGAGTCCACCGGCCGGGGAAAAACGCTCCTTCTGGAGATTACAGACGACGGCGTGGGCCTGTCGCCGGAAAGCAAAGCCGGGGTTGGCCTGATCTCCATGCGCGAGCGGGCCGAGGAGATCGGCGGCAGCCTGCACATCGAGTCTGCGCCCGGCCGCGGCTGCCGCGTGCTGGCCGCGCTGCCCCTGGAAACGGAGGTCTGATCGTGGCAACTATTCGTCTCCTGGTGGCCGATGACCACGCCCTCTTCCGCGAGGGGCTGCAAGCCCTCCTGGCGGCCATTCCAGATATCGAGATGGTGGGCCAGGCCACGAACGGTGAAGAAGCGGTGGCCCTGGCCCGCGAGGTGCAGCCGGATGTGGCGCTCATGGACATCAACATGCCCGGACTGAACGGCATCGAGGCCACCCGGCAGATTTTGCGCGCCAACCCGGCCGTGGGCGTCATCATGGTCACCATGCTGGAGGATGACGCCTCTCTCTTTGCCGCCATGCGCGCCGGCGCGCGCGGCTACGTGCTCAAAGGCGCCCATCATCAGGAGTTGTTGAACGCCATCCGGGCCGTGGCCCGGGGAGAGGCGCTCTTTGGACCGGCCATCGCTGCCAAACTGACCCATTTCTTTGCCCGGTCCCGGCCAGCGGCGCCGGAAGCCTTCCCCGAACTCACCGACCGCGAGGGCGAAGTCCTGGCCCTGATCGCGCAGGGTCACAATAACGCCACCATCGCCCGGCAGTTGGCGATCAGCCCCAAGACGGTGCGCAACCACGTCTCCAACATCCTCAACAAGCTCCAGGTGGCCGACCGGGCCGAGGCCATCATCCGGGCGCGGGAAGCGGGGCTGGGAGAGGCGCAATAGGAATTCCCCCGACCCGGTAAACCAC
>JALSIX010000069.1 GCA_026989655.1 Caldilineaceae bacterium | reverse complement strand
CCGATCGCCCGGCCACGGCCACCGCCCCCCTGGCCCAGGCTCCCAGCACCCCGGAGAGGACGACTCCGCCCCCGCGGACCCCGAGCCCCGGTCCCGTGGCAGCGGCAGAGACCGGTATCCCCCTGGCACCGGATACAGCTACCGCCACGGCCACCGCAACGCCCACGCCCACGGCCACGCCCACCGCAACGCCCACGCCCACGGCCACACCCACCGCAACGCCCACGGCCACGACGACGGACACGGCTACCCCGATGCCCACCCCCACGGACACCGGGGAGCCCACCCGCAGGCCCACCGCCACGGCCACGGAGACCGCCACCGCGACAGCCACCAACACACCCACGGCCACCGCGGTCTCCGTCCAGGTCTCCACACCGGTGACGGCTACCCAGGTGGCCCCGGCCATCGATCAAGGGCCCTTCATCACGGCCACAGTGGTCCTCTTCCCCGCACGGGTCCGGGCCGCGCCCAACACCGACGCGGAGATCCTGGCCCGGCTGCCGGGAGGAACCCGCCTCCGGGTCACCGGGATCAACGCCAGTGCCACCTGGGGCCGCATCCGGGTGACCGACGAGCGGAATGAGTGGAACGGCCTGCAGGGCTGGATGGCGCTGCAGTTGCTGGAGCTGGAGGGAAACCCCGAGGAACTGCCCCGTTTCGACGAGCAGGGGCTTGTGCGCACCCCCCCTGCTGCGGGCGCCAGGCCCGCGACACCTGCGCCCGCCCCAACCCCGTCCCCCCGCCCGGCGAACACACCCATGGCCGTGCCCACCCGGACACCGCCGCCCCCGCCACAGGTGCCTCCCCGGGAGATCGGATGGAGAGGGGGGCCGACCGTCCCACCGATCCAAGCCCAGGAGGAGCCGTGGACCATTCTGGGCAGCTCGATCCCGGCCTCGGTGTCCCAGCCCCTGCCCGCTCGACGGGGCGACCGGCTCGAGGGCCGGCTGGACATCCAGGAGAGCACGGTCCAGATCTGGAGCGGTCTCCTGGGCGATCCGGAGGGACGCTGGATCGCCCTGCCTCCGACCCTGTTGTGGCCCGGCACCCAGGTCCGGGTCCTCCCTCGGGAAGGGTCCGCCGAGCCGGAGATCCGGGTGGCTGCCCGGATCCGAGTGGTGGCCCTTCCGGAGATAGAGCGGGCCCGGCTGGAGCGGCTGGCCCGATGGGGGGAACCGGGCCAACGCCTGGCGCTCCTCGGTCGGCGGGACGCGGCCACCCTATACCTGTTGCGGACCGATGGCCGTCTGCTTCTCCTGCCGCTCCAGGGACAACGGGTCCGTCCGGTGTCCGGCGGGGCGGGGGGCATCCTGGTGGAGGCCATCAACCCCAAGCATGGACACCAGCGCTTCGCCTATGTCCGAGAGGATGGGGCCTGGCTGGAGATCTCGACTCGTCCCTTCCACGCGCTCCAGGGGGTTGTGGGCGACAACCTGGGCAACCTATGGTGGCTGGAGGTCCCCATTCCACCGGAAGTGGACCGTTGGTTCCTCTGGCAGTACGATCCAACCACCAACCGCATCTACCTGCGGGGGGTCGGGCGTCGAACGGAACTGGCCACAGAGGCCCAGACGTCTCGGACTCCTACCCTGATCGCGGCCGTGACCACCCAGGAAGGTGTCGTGCTCCTGGTGGACACGGAGAGCCCAACGGAACAGCGGGCCCATACCGGCGCGTTCCGGCTCCGACTCGGCCGTCCCCGGCTCCGGGCACCTCTGACGCCGGAGCCCTTCCTGGCACCGGACAGCTACCGGAGCCCCCTGGTACTCGGCCCGGACTTCCAGGAGGTGGCCTACTTCTCCTACGACGCCGGTCTCCCCAGCCTGACCACCGCGTTCGTGCGTCCGGCCAACCGGCTCTGGGTGCGGCCCTTCCTGGCGCGAGGAGCGGCCCGGGGGGTCTACGCGGTCGAGACCCGCTTCGAATTCCTGGCCCCGCAACTGGTCTGGCGGGACGGACGCACCCTGGTGTTGGCCCGCAGCCGCTTCGGCCCGGAAAGCCCCTTCACCCTGACGCGCTTCGGGCTGGTCCAGGTGGACCTGGAGGACGACGAGCCCCGAGCCCACAGCTACCTCTTCCCCCTGGGCTCCCAGGTGCTGGACTTCGTCGGCTGTGCCCAGGACCGGGCGGTCCTGGTCCTGGCCCAGCGCCCAGAGGAACGCCCCACCCTGGGACGGTGGGACGGCCGGGGCGCGCCGTCCCTGGTGGCGTCGTTGCCCCTCTCCCTGGATCGGGCCTACGTGTGCTGGCAGATGCCCGCGGCACCGGTGGAGATCCAAGGGCCATGAACAGGGGCCAGGGAGCCCGACCCTCCCCGGAGGGTGGCAGGAGGGAGTCCCCATGACCTGGTTCTACTTCAGCGATCGCACGGATCAGCTCTTCGCCGGCATCGGCCTGGCCCTGGGGGTGCTGATGGTCCTCTGGTGGCGGGAGCAGAGCCCTTCCTGGTACGGGGTCCTGGCCGGCAGCCTCCTGGCCAGTGCCCTGCTGGCCCTGGGCAGCGCGTACCTCTTCGTGCTGCCACCACGTCTGGTGGGTTGTGTCGAGGAGATCTGTCCGGGCCAGCTTGGCTATCCCCTTCCCTTTGGCCAGCTCGGACCCGGAGGGGAGCGATCCCGGATCTTCCTGGGGGACTTCCTGCTCAACATGGAGCTCCTCTGGCTGGCCGTCCTGGGCTCCAGCGTGGCCTGGCGCTTTCTGGCCCTGGCCGTGGACCTGCCCCGGCGAACCCTGCGGGGCAAGGCCCTGTTCCTGTTCCTCGCGGTGCTGCTGCCCTGGGCCCTGCTGCCCCGTTTTGCCCCGCCCCCCCAGCCACCGGTCCAGGGCGAGGCCCTGCGGGTGGCCGTCAACGCGCAACGGGTGGCCGAGGTCACCTATCGGATCACCGGACTCTGGGTCCAGCGACTGGCCCTGGAGGATGTCCGCTGGATCCCCATCCAGGTGCCGGCGGTGTTGCAGGGCATCGGCCAACCCCAGGCCCAGGTCTGTCTCCGGGGCTACACCTACTTCTACATCCCCTGGCAGCGCTATCGCATCACCCTGGACCGGGTTGGGGTCACGCCCGTGCAGATGGAGCCCCTTCCCCTGGCCGGAAGCTGCTGGCAGTATTGAGGGGAAGCCGTCTCCGGTGCCTCCAGCCCTCGGTCCCGGAACGGCCTTGCCCCGCCATGGCGGGACCGAGGGCCTGTGCTCCGGCTCCTCATGGATAGAGCTCTGTGTCGGGGAAGAAGGCGGCCCAGGCGAACCAGAAGTGGTCGAAGTGGAGGATGGGCGTCAACTGCTTCCCCTGCAGCGGACCTGCCACCGCTTCGCCCAGGATGTTCCACCGGGTCCCTGTCTGCTCGTCCACGAAGTGCTCCTCGCCGTCGGGCCGGAAGGTGAGCACCCGATCCGCCAGACGCCGATCGTAGACCGCCACGCTGCCGATGTCTTGGCCCGTGCTGATTCGGGCGGTGTCCAACGCGCTGGCCATGCCGGGGCTGTGGAAGATCACCAGGGGAATGTCGTCGAACTCGTCGTGGAGAACCCGGGTCTGGGCCAGAAGGGAGAAGGGATAGGCCCGGGCTCTGGTCTTGGTGGTCAGGCCCAACACCCGTTCCGTGGCAGGAAGCCGCGGATCGGGCTTGCCCAGGAAGAGGAAGGGCTGGTCGGAGCTGTCGTAGCCGATGTAGGGGTTGCGCCCATAGCTGCGCAGGAACCGACCGTTGCGCTGGGGCCGAGCCAACACCTGGCCATCGGGGAACCGAGCCCGAAAGTCCCTCCAGGAAATGACCTGGCTGGGCAGGAAACGGAGCTGTCGGCCGGTGAAGGTGCCCACGATGGCCTCGCCGGTGAGCTGCTGCCACCAGCTCTCGGTCTGCCGATCGTACATGATGAGATCGCTGTGGCGGAGGTTGCCTGTGGTGCCGAAATCCAGGATCGTGTCGTCCAGGCGGCGCTCGAAGACAATGCTCGCGTTGCAGAGAGGGCAGAAGGTCACCGCAATGGGGAGATCGCCCACCTGGTCGTTGACGATCTCGTGCCAGATGAGGATGGCCAGGGGATAGGCCCGGACCGTGTCCCCGTGCTCGAAGAGGATCAGGGGATCCGGATCCTCCAGCCACTCGCCAGCGACCTGGACGCTCTCGAACTGAGGGGCATCGATGGCGGGTATGCCGTCCTTGGGAACGCCGCCGGAGACGATCTCCTCCCAGGGGACGCTGCGCTTGGTGAAGTCCGTCTGCCAGCCATCCGTGCTGAAGGGCGGCGGTGTGTCGTCCTCCACCAGACGAGGGCTGGCCTGGGGCACCCCCAGGGACACCACGTCGGCCGTCGCGTCCAGCCCCCGGGCGGATGCGCTCCGCTCGGGGGCTGGCGGGCCGGGCGGGGCGGCTTCCAGGGCAGACGCCCTCCCGGGGATCGGCTCCCCCGAGGGGGTGGATGCCACGCAGGCCCCCAGGACCCACACGGCGAACACCAGGGCCCACAGCCCGCGGGGTGGGGAGAAGGGGAGAAGGGACATGGGGACTCGCTCCTCGGCTCCAGGTCGATGGTCGATACGGGGATCGCCGCGGCACGCTCGATCACCGAGCCCGCGACGGCATCGGGCCGGCCGGGCCACCCACCCTGCGGCCGCGCGCGGTCCGACGGCCCTGGGGACAGGATACGAGAGGGTGGCCCCGGCGTACCGTAGGCGAGCCTACCCAGGGCCCTGCATCGGCGTCCAAGCCGGGGCGCCGGAGGGCCTCGGTGCGTTTATCGGGAGGTCGGAGGAGACGGCGGCTGTGGAGGGGACAGGGGAGACGCGGGACCGGGACAAAACAAAAGAGCGCCGTGAGGCGCTCTTCTGGCTCCTCGGGTTGGACTCGAACCAACAACCGTCCGGTTAACAGCCGGATGCTCTGCCGATTGAGCTACCGAGGATCGCGGAACGATGTTCCCTTTCAGTATACTCGGGAAGGGGGAAATGTCAAAATCCCTGGACCTCCTTCCCGGGCTCAGCTCAGGTAGTCCCGGAGCTTGCGGCTCCGCAGAGGATGGCGCAGCTTGCGCAGGGCCTTGGCCTCGATCTGGCGCACCCGCTCCCGGGTGACGTTGAAGCGGCGGCCCACGTCCTCCAGGGTATGGCTGATGCCGTCGTCCAGTCCAAAACGCATGCGGAGCACCTCCCGTTCCCGCTCCGAGAGCCCTTTCAGGATCTCCTCCATCTGCTCCTTGAGAAGCTGTCGGCTGGCCTCGTCCACAGGGCCGGGCAGGCTGTCGTCCTCGATGAAGTCGCCCAGGAAGCTGTTCTCCTCGGAACCCACTGGCGTCTCCAGGCTGATGGGCTCCTGGCTCAGGCGCAGGATGCGCTGGACCTTGGCCGAGGCCCGTTCCAGGGCCCGTTCCAGGTCCTCGGGCAGGGGACGGTTCTCCTGCCAGGCCCTGCGGATGGCAGCCACCTGCTCCGGCTCCAGGAACTCCAGCTCCAGGGCCAGTTCCTCGGGGGTCGGCTCTCGCCCCCGTTCCTGTTGGAGCCGGCGCTGGGTGCGGGCCAGGCGATTGATGGTCTCCACCATGTGGACGGGGATGCGGATGGTGCGGGCCTGATCCGCGATGGCCCGGGTGATGGCCTGCCGGATCCACCAGGTGGCGTAGGTGCTGAACTTGTAGCCCAGGGTGTGGTCGAACTTCTCCACGGCCCGGAGAAGCCCCATGTTCCCCTCCTGGATCAGGTCCTGGAAGTTGAGCCCCCGTCCCAGGTAGCGCTTGGCCACGCTCACCACCAGGCGGAGGTTGCTCTGGGCCAACTGCTGGGCCGCCTGTCGACCGTCCTGCACCTGTTGCTGGAGCCGCTCGATCTCCTCCGGCGACACCTCGGCCGATGTGCCGTCTCGGGTCAGGGCAGCCAGCCGCTGTTCTGCCTCCTTCCCCGCGCGGATCCGCTTGGCCAGCTCCACCTCCTCCTCGGCGCTGAGCAGGGGATGTTGGCCGATCTCCCGCAGGTACATCCGCACCGGGTCCAGGGCCTGCCCCAGCTCCGGAACGTCCTCGATGACCTTCTCGACCGGGACGTACTTCTCCCGCTCGATCTGCTCCTCCAGCTCCAGGTCGCGCTCGATCCGGGGAAGCGGAGTGGCGTCGTCCTCCTCCTCCAGCTCCTCCTCCATATCCGCGAACAGATCGTCTTCCTCCTCGGCCCTCTGTTCGCCCAGATGGATGTATTCGTCCAGCTCGCTCTCCACCGCGGGCGGAGATGGCTCCTGGAGAGTCTCCTCCTCCGCGGAGGGCTCGGGCTTGGTGGGTCGTGGCATGGGTCCTTTCAACCTCGATCTCAGGGAAGGGCCGCCCCGGTCCCTCCGGGGTCGGGGGGGGAAAGGGTTCGGCTCACCCGAGAGAACACCCGTTCCAGGTGATGGCGATCGCGCCGAATGGTGTTGATGGCCGCCGAGAGATCCTGGAAGGCCTGACCCTCCTGGGCCTCCTCCAACAGGAACTGCAGGGTCTGGAGCTCCTCCCGCAGGCGCAGCATGCGGATGCGCAACAGGGTCTTCAACACGGCCACCTGCATCTCCGGCAGGGTGGAGTCGGGCAACTGCTCGGCGTAGACCACCAGGTCGGCCAAGGTGGGGTGGAGCTCTGGGCTCAGGGTGTCCTGGAAATGGTCCAGGGCCCAGGGTTCGTCGCTGGCCAGGAAACGCTTGAGCCCACGCAGGATCTCCTTGTACTCGATCCTGCGGAGATCGGCCGGATCCAGCGGGGCCAGCTCGTAGGCCTCCACGGCCTCGGCCAACCAGATGAGCAGATAGGGCTCCCGCAACAGGTGGGCCATGAGGAACCGCTCCTGGAGGGCCGTGGGCTCCAGGAGGCGGTGGAGGGCCGCGCCCGGAGCGGCTCCGTTCGACCGGCCCCTGTCTGCCTCTTCCCGCTGGGCGCCAGGGGCGCCGGAGCCGCGATGCCGAGAGGCCAGACGCAGCGCCCGGATCCGGGCGCCAACCTGTTGTTCGATGATCTCCTCGGACACGTGGACCAGACGGCTCAACCGCTGGATGTAGTGGTCGCGCTCCAGCGCATCGCCCAGCTCTGCGATGAGGGCCACGACCTCGGTGACCGCCTGGCTCTTGCCCTGCGCGGTGGTCAGGTCGTACTGGCGGGCCACCACGTCCATATAGTAATCGACCAGGGGCTGGGCGTTCTGAATCAACCCGGCCCATTGTTGCGGGTTTTGGCGGAGGATGTCGTCCGGATCCTGGCCCGGGGGCAGGGTGGCCACCCGCAGTTCCGCGGCCAATCGGGGTGTCGTCTGGATCCCTCCCCCCGCCCGTACCCCGGGGAAGGGCTGTCGGGCCAGGGCCTGGCGGGCCTGGTGCAGGGCCCGCAGGGTGGCCTGCTGGCCGGCGGTGTCGGCATCCAGCGCCAGGATGAAGCGGCGGGCGTATCGCTGCAACAGTCGAAGCTGTTCTGCGGTCACCGCGGTGCCCATGCAGGCCACCACATTGTGGCAACCATGCTGGTGGGCGGCGATGACATCCATGTACCCCTCCACGATGACGGCCTCTTCCGCGGCCCGAATGGCCCGGTGGGCCTTGTCCAGGCCGTAGACCACCCGGGACTTGCGGAAGAGCAGGGTCTCTGGGATGTTCAGGTACTTGGGCACCGAGTCGTCCAACACCCGACCCGCGAAGCCGATGACCCGGCCCCGGTAGTCGTGGATGGGGAAGATCAGCCGCCCGCGAAAGGTGTCGTAGTAGCTGTCCCGCTCCTCCTGGTGTTTGACCAACCCCGCCTGCAGGAGCTGCGCCACGGAGTAGCCCTGGCCCATCAGGTGTTCCTGGAGGTGCTCCCAGGAGGGCAGCGCGTAGCCCAGCTGGAAGGCCTCTGCGGTGGCCTCGTCCACGCCGCGGCGGGCCAGGTAGCTCCGAGCAGCCTGGGCAGCGGGATGTCGCTGGAGGATCTCCCGGAAATATCGGGCCGCGCCCGCGTTGATCTCGTAGAGGAGTTCCCGCTGGCTGTGGGCTGTACCTCCCCCGGGGGGACGGAGCGCCACGCCAGCCTCCCGAGCCAACAGCTCCAGGGCCTCCCGGAAGACCAGGTTCTCCCGGCGCATCAGGAAGTCGAAGATGTCGCCCCCTGTGCCACAGGCTCCGAAGCAACGCCAGGTCCGCCGTTCGGGGAAGACGATGAAGCTGGGCGTACGCTCCTGGTGGAACGGGCACAGGGCCCGGTACAGGCGTCCGGATCGCTGGAGCGGAACGTAGCGGGAGATGAAGTCGACGATGTCGATGCGGGCTTTGATCTCGTCGGTGACGTTCATGCGTCTGGGCCGCCTGAGGAACAGGTCAGGGGCTGCCTGGGGTCCATTATAGCGACCGGGTGAGGGGATGTCAAAGCCGACCGGACCCGCTCATTCAATGTTGTCAAATCCCTTTTCAGCCAATACCTGGGGATAGGTCTCCTCGGCCGCGCGAAAGAGATCGGCCAGCTTCATGGCCCGGAACACGTTGCCCTGGGTCTGGATCTGGCCGCGGAAGAAGGCCTCCCGCAGGCGCGTGCGGCCGGTCCAGATCTCGTGGAGCAGGTCCGCGGGCATGCTCAGCTCCAGGTCCGCGCGGCCCGGTCGGGGGCCGAAGAAGACCTCCAGAGCCGGGTGACGTCCGTCCAGCAAGACCTCGGCCGCAGGCTCCGTGAAGCGCATCCGGATGACCAGGTTGCTGCCCGGGAAGTCGGCCATCTGCTCGGGACGCCGCCGGAGGCGGTCGAACACCTCGCCGAGAACCTCGTAGAGCTGTTCCGCGGAAGTGTAGACAGGCATGGTCATCGCACCGGAGGAAAAGCGACACGGCCCCAGGACGGCCGGAGACGGTCCACCGTGGCCTTGAGCTGGACAGGCTATGCTATTATAGGAAGGAGCATACCGCACGTCAAAAAAACGGCGGAAAAGCGGTGGAGGCCCCAAGGAGTGGCTGGATGGGTTGGCTGCGGAGAGGGCGGATAGGGCTCTGGAGCGGCCTGGTGGTGGGATGGCTGTGGTTGAGCATGGGGGCGTGCCAGGGCTCGGGGCTGCCCGCGGTCCGCGCGGTCGATCCGGCCGCCCCCTCGGCCCCGCCTCCCGCCCTGTCCGCAGCTCCTGTGCGGGTGGCCGCCATCGGGGACTACGGGACGGGCGCCGCGGCAGCGGCCGATGTGGCCCAGCAGGTCCAAAGCTGGAACCCCGACATCGTGATCACCCTGGGCGACAACAACTACCCGGATGGGGAGGCCCACACCATCGACCGGAACATCGGACAGTTCTACCACATGTTCATCGCGCCGTACCCCGGAACCTACGGCCCGGGGGCGGATCGCAACCGCTTCTACCCCTCCCTGGGCAACCACGACTGGCGTTCGATCACCTGCCAGGGCGACCGCTGCACCGGCCCCTATCTGGACTACTTCACCCTGCCGGGCAACGAACGCTACTACGATTTCGTGGTGGGCCCCCTCCACTTCTTTGCGGTGGACAGCGATCCCCGGGAGCCCCATGGCCGAGGTGCCAGCTCCCGCCAGGCCCGCTGGCTGCAGCAGGCCCTGGGCCGCTCCACGGCTCCCTGGCAGATCGTGTACATGCACCACACCATCTACTCCTCCTCCCTCCACGGCTCCGACCCCACCCTCCAGTGGCCCTATCGGGAGTGGGGGGCCGACCTGGTGCTCACCGGCCACGACCACACCTACGAGCGGCTCCGGGTGGACGGCCTGACCTACATCGTCAACGGGATGGGAGGGGCCGCGATCCGGGGGTTCGGCACGCCGGTGGCCGGCAGCCAGGTGCGCTTCAACGGCGACCATGGCGCGCTGCTCATCCAGGCCACCGACACCCTCCTGGAGGTCCGTTTCATCACCCGGAAGGGCACGGAGATCGACCGTTGGACCCTGCGCCGGGACTGCCCGGCCGCCCCCACAGGTACCCTCCTTGCCCAGAGGTGCTCCTCCCTCTGGCTGCCCTGGATCGTCCGTCCATGAACGGGACAGTCTGGACCCGCCCAGATGTCTCCGGGGCCCGGTTCGCCTGACGGGGCTTTCTGGCGTATAATGGGGCAAGTTCAGCGAAACGATATCTGGGCGCAAGGCACGGGGGGCCGTTCGTTCCACGGAACTCGCAGGGGGCCCACGACGTTTACGCAGCCCGTACCGAAAGGAGGCTACCGATGCGGCTTTTCCGACGCCAATCCAGGAAGAACCCGGATCTCGAGGAACGGATCGAACATCTGCGGACCACCCTGCAGAGCCAACCGTGGCCGTCCACGCCCCACCGGCCTCCGGAGCCCGCGCAGGTGCCCGAGCCCACCCACGAGCAGGCCAGCGAGCCGCCCCCAGAGGAGCCCCCCCGGTCCCCCGACCCCGGACCGACGGCGGTCGACACCGGGCCGGAACCCCCCAGGGCGGCTGGGCCTCCGCCTGCACCGCCGTCGCCTCCGGCCCCCAGGCCGCGGCCCTCCAGCGTCACCTCCCGGGCACCGGAGCCGTTCGCCGTACCGTCATTCTCGCAGAAAGGAGCACAGAAGACCATGGAACCCGTTCGCCGCGAGCACCTGCCCTATCCGGATCTGGCCGAGTCGGCGGCCCCGTCCCCAGCCGACCCGGCGGCTGGGGGGACCCGGATCGACAGCCGCTCCCACTTCAACGGCACGCTGCGCTCGGAGAGCGACATCTACGTGGAGGGCACGGTGGAGGGGGAGGTGGAGTGCGCCGGCACCCTCTACGTGGAGGAGAGCGCGACGGTCTCCGCCAACGTGCACGCCCGCAGCGCGGTGATCGCCGGCCACGCCAGCGGCGACTTCGCCTGCGAGGAGCGGCTGATCATCAAGGCCACGGGCGAACTGCGAGGCAAGGCCCAGGCGCCGGCCCTGATCGTGGAGGAGGGCGCCTTCTTCGAGGGCGAGTTCAAGATGGCGGGCGGAAACGCCGGCTCGAGCCCCTTCGGTTCCTGGGAACGCTCCGAGGCCTCCCCGGCCTTCTCCCAGGGCAAGGAAGAGGTGTAACGGGTATAACGCGGTCTGGGGTGCCTTGCCCCCCCGGGCGCGGTCCGGGGGTCCGGTCCTCCCGTGCTTGCCGAGGGCTGGGCCCCCGGCCGGGCTACTGCTCCACCTGGGCCTTTCCCGCGTCCAGGGTGGTCTGGGCCCCTTCCACCAGGGCATCGTAGTCCGTCCCCAGGCCCACCACTGCGGGGACGTGCCAGATGCGGGCGGCCGCCACGATGGGATCCAGGGGAGTGCCGGCGGCCTCCACCAGCCCGCCGGCCACCGGCAACGCCGGTGCCCACCCGCTGTCCAACTGGGTGGCCCCCACCACGGCGTCCTCGCACAGGGCCGGCTGCAGGTTCTGCTGGCGCCGCAGAGGCCCCGATGCCCGCCCCACCACTCCGGGCAGCCCGTGGTGGAGGGGATAGAGCTCCACCTCGTCCAGGAGGACTTCGCCGGGCCGTTCCGAGAGCCACTGGCGGTAGGCCTGGTCGCGCTGGGCTGCCACCGCCCGGATCTCCTCCCGGGCCGAGATGTTCCACTCCCCCGTCATCATCCGCTTTACCTCTTCCAGCTCGAAGAAGAAGATGTCCTCCGGGTTCTCGAGCCGGCCATCGCCGTACCCCTCCCGGCTGGCCGCCAGCGCCCAGAGGCGTGTCCCGGCCAGGATGTAGGCGTACGCGTCCAGCGCCTGGCTCTGGACCACGGTGTAGCGACGTAGATCGGCCAAGAGAGCCTCCACCTGGGGACGGATCCGGTCGTCCACCTGGCCCAGGAGGTGTTCTCGGGCGGCCTTCGAGGGCAGGCGAGCCGGCGGCTCCACGGCCCGCTGGGCACAGGCCAAGATCCCGTGGAAGAGGAACTCGGGCTGCTCGAACCACCGGGGATTGCGCAGCTCGCTGAAGCCCAGGGCCCAGTGGCCGTACCGGTCCATCAGCTCCTGCAGCCGGCGGGCAAAGGGGCCGGGAGGGGCCGTCTGGGGCCAGTCGTGGAACGACCGCCCCTTCAACCACTCCATCGTCGCCGGGTTCTCCCGGGCCAGGGCCGCCAGCTCCAACATCGCATGGGTCAGGTTCAGCTCCTCCAGCCCCTCCAGGTCCGAGAGGGTGGCCATGACAGCCCGGACCGTGGCCGTCAGGTCGTCCACGTCCCGCAACAGCTCCAACAGGACATCGTAGGCCCTTTCCAGGGCCCAGCGGGTCCCGTAGTAGACCATCAGGGTATCGACCCCGAAGCGCTCGATCTCCTCCATCACCTGGAGGATCTCGGCCTGGGTCCATCGCATCTCCCGGATCTTCAGGAACCAGCTCCGAGCCGTGGCCCGCATCTCCGGCAGATCCTCCATGAGCCGCTCCACCGCGGCGCGCAGCCGACGGCGATGGCGGCGGAAACGCAGGCCGCTCAGGAGCCCGTTCCCTGGCGAGGCACAGACCGGGATATCCCGGCCATCCACGTGGAGCACCGGGGGGGTGAGGCCGGCGAAGATCGCGTCCTGTTCCGCGATCCAACGGATGTCCAGGTAGGGCCGCCCCTTGTGCTGGCGGATGATGCCCCGGGGTGGAGCGGCCAGGGTATGGCCGGCGCGGCTGTAGTAGCGAAACCAGGCCCGGGGGGTGATCTCCGCCAACACGCTGTAGCTGAACGGGGTCAACACCTCCGCGAAGGGCTGGAGCAGGCTGCGGCTCCACACGTGTTGGAAGCGGTCGGGCACGCTCACGCCACGGCTGGTATAGGTGTACAAGGCTCTCCTCGCTCCTCTGGACCCGGATGGGACAGACCGTCTCCGCACGGCCAACCCGGGCCGGCGGGCCCACAAACACCCTCCATTGTCTCCCGAACCTCCTCCCATGTCAATGTCGCGGGGGTTTGCGTTTTCTCCGGCCCTGAGGTTCAATAGGGCCATCCAGGAGACCGCGGCATGCCCGGTGGAGGAGAAGGAGCATGGCTGGACGCCCGTCCACACCCCCTCTGGTGAACCCCCTGTTGGCCTTCGTGGACGTGGACATCGTCAGCGGGCAGGACGAGCTGGCCCGCGAACGGCTGCTGGACCATGTGCAGCGCTTTCGGGCACCCGGGGTCGCCCCCCTGTGGGTGAACTGGCTGCGCCAACGCGCGGACCTGCGCTTCGTCTGCATGGTCCGGGATGTTCGGGAGTTCAACGACTTCATGCTGGACGTGGTGCGCAGTGTGCCCGGTGTCCGGGAGACCCGCACCATGTTCAGCTTCGGCGGCCGGGCCGACATCGACACCCTGCTGGAGCTGGAGATGGAGGTCAGCCCCACCAGCTCCACAGTGGCCAGCAGCGTGCTGATCAACGTGGAGCCCGGCAAGGATCGACGCTGCTTCCAGGGGCTGATCGATCTCCCGCCCCATCCCCAGGTGCGGCAGGTGTGGCTGTTGAACCTGTACCACAGCCACGCCACGGACCTCATGCTGCTGCTGCTGGGCAAGGACATCCCCGCGGTGACGGGCTATGTGATGAGCTGGGTGCGCACGACAGAGGGGGTCATCGACACGGAGACCAGCACCATGCTGGACTGGCGCTGGCTGGCCCGCCCCGAGGACCTGGTGGAGCTCTGCGAACACTTCTTCATCCACAACCGGGACCGCTCCCGGGGATCCCCGAACGCGGCCTGAGCCTCTACCAGGCCCGCAGGATGAACCGATGGCCCAGGGCCCGATAGCGCCCCCAATGCCGCCAGCGGACATCCTCCCGGGTCAGGACCTCCAGGGCCCGGGCCAGCTCCTCCAGGGCCTCCAACGGCCGCCAGACCCAGGCCTCCACCGCCTCCTCCGGATCCTGGGTCTGGATCACTGCATGGGCCGGCGCCCGCACCGCGAAGACGTAGGTGGCGAAATGGTGTACCCGGGCCTGGGTGCGGTGGAACAGCTCGTAGGAGAGGACACCCAGGAACCGGTCCACCGTGACCCCGGCCTGCCCCAGGACCAGGCCGGTCTCCTCCAACAGCTCCCGGGCCAGGGCGTCCAACACGGGCTCCCCGGCCTGGACACCGCCCGTGGGCAGGCGGTAGGCGCCGGGAGGATAGAACCGCTTGCGGTGGAACAACACCCCCGCCTCCGGGTCTCCTCGGTGGAGCAGGAAACAGACCTCGGCCCGGCGCCCCCGAGAGGTGAGACGCTGGTGCTCCCCGTCCAGGAAGGGAGAGTCCACCGCCAGGACCACATGTTCCTGGCGGATGGGGCCGAACCGTCGCTGCAGCTCGGCCAGCTCGGCCCATTCCACCGGCACGATGTGGGAACGGACGGGCACAGGGGCCATGGCACGCCTCCAGGTTCCACCCCGCCCTAGCGGGTGTTCTTCATCATGGGATCCAGGGCATCCCGCAGGCCATCGCCGATGAGGTAGAGGGAGAGGACCGTGAGGGTGATCAGGAGCCCGGGAGCCACCAACAGGTGCAGGGCGATGTACCGCCCCGTCTCGGGGTCCCGGAGGAAGACGAAGTTGTTGGCCCGGTTGAGCATGCTTCCCCAGGTGGCCTGGGGGGGCTGGATGCCCAGGCCCAGGAAGCTCAGGGCCGACTCGATCAGGATCAGCACGCCGATGTCGATGGCCGCGCTGACGATGATGATGGGCAGCGCGTTGGGGATCACGTGCTGGAGCATGATGCGCAGGTTCCCCGCTCCGATGGAACGGGCCGCGGTCACGAAGTCCAGGGCCCGGACCTTGAAGACGTTGCCCCGGATCAGCCGTGCGGTGCCGAACCACCCCAGGAAGCCCAGGAAGAGGGTCAGGGTGAGGGGATTGGGCTTCCAGATGGCGGTGACGATGATCAACAGGTAGATCCCCGGAATGGAGACCAGGGTGTTGATGACCCACATGATCAGGTCGTCCACGTAGCCGCCGAAGTAGCCCGCGATGGCCCCAACGGTGACCCCCACCACCAGGGTGATGGCCGCCGCGGAGAAGGCGATCCCCAGGCTGACCCGTCCGCCGTAGAGGAGGCGGACCAGCTGATCCCGGCCGAGCTGGTCGGTGCCCAGCCAGTGGGGGATGCCGCCGGACTGGCCCAGCAGCACGGGCGCGGTGATGGGATCCAGCCCCAGGCGCCACTTGATGTAGGGGATGATGTAGGGAGGGGCAAACTGGTTCTGGGGATTGGTGTCGTTGGGCCCGGTCCCCACGGCCCCGGCGATCAGCGGCGCCATGGCGTAGGAGAGAAAGGCCACGAGCAGGAGAAACCCCATGGCAGCCAGGGTCACCCGATCCCGCCGCAGGCTTCGCAGGGCCATGCCCCAGTAGGTCTGGGGCTTGCGCTGCAGCTGGGGGTTTGCGGCCAGTTCGGCAGCCAGGGTCCGATCCACCTTCTCGGATTGCACGCTCATCCAACCCTCCACATCCACGCCTGCGATCTTCCCCAGGAAAACAAGCGAACCGATGAACCCACGATCCACGGCCAGCCGGCCCTGGCCCAGCCCCGAGCCGGGGCGGCCCCTCCACGGCCAGGGGAGGAGCCCTCAGCTCAGGCGCACCCGCGGATCGACGATGCCGTAGAAGATGTCCGACAGCAGGTTGCCCAGGATGGTCAGGGCAGAGAAGAACATGACCGCGCCCAACACCATGGGGTAGTCCCGCTGGAAGGCCGCGTTGAGGGTCAACCGTCCCATCCCCGGCCAGGCGAAGACCGTCTCGGTCACCACGGCCCCGCTGAGCAGCCCGGTGATGGCCGGCCCCAGAATGGTGAGGAGGGGGATCATGGCGTTGCGCAGGGCATGGACGAACCAGACGGAGAAGGGCGACAGCCCTTTGGCCTTGGCGGTGCGCACATAGTCTGTGCGGATGACCTCCAGGGTCTCCGTCCGCATGAAGCGGCTGTAGGTCGCGATGGGGCCCAGGGCCAGGATCACCGTGGGCAGGATGAGGTGCTGGAGCCGGTCCACTGGATCGAAGCGCATCTCCAGGGAGACGGTCTGGCGTCCCCCGGTGGGCAGCCAGCCCAGGACCACGCCGAAGAGGAAGATCAGCATGAGGGCGAACCAGAACGCGGGCAGGGCGTTCCCCACCACCGCCAGCACCCGAACCGTGTTGTCGAACCAGGAGCCCTGATAGACCGCGCTGAGGACCCCCAGAGGGACCCCAACGAGCAGGGAGACGAGGAGGGCTGCGAGGCCCAGCTCCAGGGTGGCCGGCATCCGCTCCAGCAGCCGATCCCAGACCGGCTGCTTGGTGGAGAGGCTGGTGCCCAGATTGCCCCGGAGGATGCCCCCTTGGGTATCGCAGAGGGTGGTGTCGAGCCAGGCCAGGTAGGTGCAGGTGGTCTGGCCCACGGCAAACTCCTCCACCACATCGCCTCGGCGCAGGGAGATCCCCGCGAACCAGTTCAGATACTGGAGGTAGAGAGGCTGGTCCAGGCCCAGTTGGCGCCGGAGGATGGCCTTGGTCTCCTCGGTGATGTTCGGATCGAAGTAGCGCACGGCGATGGGATCGCCGGGGGTGGAGTTCACCAGGATGAAGCTGATGATGCTGATGCCGATCAGGGTGGGAATGGCCTGGAGAAGGCGGCGGAGCACGTAGCGGGTCATAGTCCGTCCGATGGTTTGGCCGGTGAAGGAGGGGTGGGGCTTGCCTGGGCCCCACCCCTGCATCCGCTAGCGGTTGTCCGGTGGCCGGGATCGTCCTGGACTACTCAGCCAGAGACCACTTCTCGATGTTCCAGTAGAAGCTCCAGGGGCCCGGGTTGACGCCGTTGAACTTCTTGCTGTAGCCGATGTTGGCCACCGTGCCGGTGACGAAGACGTAGGGTACATCCTCGTGGATGATCTGCTGGATCTCCTTGTAGTAGGGGGCCCGATCCTCCGGCGCGCAGCCGGGAACGCTGACGCCCTGCTCCAGCAGCTCGTCCACCTTGGGGTTGCTGTAGCTGACGAAGTTGAAGCCGCTGCCCGGGGTGTCGAAGCGGGTGTGCCAGAAGGCATCGTCGTTGGGGTCCGAGCCCAGGCCCGTCCAGCCGATGATGACCATGTCGAAGGTCTGGCCCAGGAGCTGCTGCACCAGGGTGCCGAACTCGATGGCCTCGAAGTTGATCTGGAAGCCGATCTCGTTGAGCTGGTCCTGGACCAGGGCGCCCAGGTCCTCGCGGGTGGTGTTGCCCGCATTGGTGATCAGGGTGAGCTCCAGGGGGGTGCCCTCCTCCGCGGTGGCACAGCCGTTGCACTCCCGGACGCCGTCGCCGTCGCTGTCGGTCCATCCGGCCTCGTCCAGCAGGGCCTGGGCCGTCTCGGGCTCGTAGGGGTAGAAGGGGACCGTGGGGTCATAGGCCCATTCCACCGCGGGCAGCACGTTGGAGGCCATCCGGTAGCCCTGGCCCAGGTAGACCTTGCTGATGATGGTGTCGTAGTCCAGCGCGTGGGCGATGGCCTGGCGGACCAGCTTGTCGCTCAGGATGGGGTGGGGATCCTGCTCGACGATGTTCCCCTCCTCGTCCCGGCCGGGCATGGGGTTCTCCGGGTTGCCCATGTTCAGGGCGATGTAGCTGTAGCCGTCGTCCTTGAACTTGTAGATGTTCAGGTTCGGGTCCAGCTCCACGGTGGTGAGCTGTTCCGGCTGGAGGCCGATCATGTCCAGTTCGCCGGTCTGGAGCTGGGCCAGCCGGGCGCCTGGGTCCGGCACGATCTTGTAGATCCAGCCGTCCATGAAGGGCGCCCCCTTCCAGTAGGTCTCGTTGCGCACCACCGTCGCGCGGTCGTCCCGGACCCACTCCTTGAAGACGAAGGGGCCGGCGCTGACGCTGGGGGCCTCGTTCTCCGGGCTGGTCATGATGTCGCTGAAGTCCTCCGCGAACTTGTGTCGGGGCAGCCAGCCCAGGCCCAGATCCGTGAGGCCATCGCACTTGACGGACTTGAAGGTGACCACCACCGTCCGGTCATCCGGGATCTCGATGCTCTCGATGAGCTCCACGTTGGACTTCCGAGGGGTCTCCACCAGATCGCTGGCGATGGCATCGTAGGTGAACTTGAAGTCCTGGGCCGTGACCGGAGTGCCATCGCTCCACTGGACCCCGTCACGGAGGTAGAAGGTCCACACCAGCCCATCCTCGGAGACCTCCCAACGCTCGGCCATCTCCGTGGGCACCACGGCACCGCTGAAGGGATCCTGGCCGATGAGGCTGGGGTAGAACCAGCTGAGCACGTCGAAGCTGGCCGAATCCGACGCCAGGATGGGGTTCAGGATGGAGGCATCCGCGCTGCTTCCCTCCACCCACACACCGCCCCTCTTGGGCGGGACCGGGGTTGGGGTGACCACCACCACCTTCTCCACCTCCTGGGTCACCACCACGGTCTCCCGGACGGTTTCGACGATGGGCGTGGGTTGGACACAGGCCGCCAGCACCACCACCAGGATCGTCAGGACGGCCAACGGTGTGAAGCGATGGGCGTACATACATTCGCCTCCTTTTGGATGAGGTGGTTCCCGGGCAGATGCCGGAAGGAGAGAGTGGAACCGAGAGACGATCGCCGAACGCGCGGGCAGTCCGGAGGCTGCGAGGGATGCAGCACAGCAGCGACACGGGAAGGCCCGATCCCCACGGCCCCCCGTGGTGCGAGCCCAGGTTAACACAGGCCGAAGATCATGTCAACGGAAGGGTTCCCCGCCCCCTGACGATGGCGGCGGTCGCCGCTGGACGCCGTAGCTGGCCAGGCCCACCATGCCCACCAGAAAGCCGCCGGTGGACGCGGCAAAGCTGGCGAAGACCAGCAGGAACGTGGGTTCCAGCACCTGGATCACCATGAGAAAGGGCCCGGCAGCCCCGAAGGCCATCATGGTGCCCCCGACCACCATCCAGCGGACGGGGTGGATGTGGAGCATGGTCACTCCTCCTGGTACAGCCAGCACTTCACCTTGTGGCCCGGCCGCGTCTCGAAGTCCGGTGGCATCTCCACGTCGCACACGCCGGGCATGAAATGGGGGCAACGGGGGTGGAAACGGCATCCGCGAGGCGGATTGACCAGGCTGGGCGGCTCGCCGGGGGGCACATCCCGGTAGATGTGCGCGTTCTCCGGCTCGGGATCGGGGATCGCGGCCAGCAGGGCCTGGGTGTAGGGGTGCTGAGGGTTGGACAGCAGCTCGTCCACCTCGGCCTGTTCCACCAGGTTGCCCGCGTACATGACGAAGATCCGCTGGGAGAAGTAGCGGACGGTGGAGAGATCGTGGGTGATGTAGATGACCGCGATCCGATGGGCCTCCTGGAGGGCTTCCATCAGCCGCAGGATCTCCACCCGCACCGAGGCATCCAACATGGAGACCGGCTCGTCGGCCACGATGAGCTTGGGGCGCAGGATCATGGCCCGGGCGATGACCACCCGCTGCTGCTGGCCGCCGCTGAGCTGGTGGGGGAACTTGTTCAGGAAATCCCCCACGGGCAACAGACGCACCTCCTCCATCACCTCCCGAACACGGCGCTCCCGCTCGGCCCGCTCCCGCACCCCGTTGACGATCAGGGGCTCCTCCAGGATCCGCTTGACCGGCATGAAGGGAGGCAACGCGCCGAAGGGGTCCTGCTGGACGTAGCCCACCTGGGAATGGTACCAGCGCCGGCCCCCGCGGTCCAGGCCGCTCAGGCTGCGCCCCTGGAAGACCACGTCGCCCTTGATGGGGCGATGGAGCCCCAGGATGGTCTTCATCAGGCTGGACTTGCCACAGCCGCTCTCGCCCACGATGGCAATGGTGTGGCCGGCCTCCAGGTCGAAGCTCACGCCGTCCACGGCACGGACGTAGCCGGCATGGCCGAAGCCCCACTTGCGCAGCTCGAACCAAGTGTGGACGTCCTGGACCGAGAGCAGCGGCTGGCCGCCGTCCGCGGGGGCGGCCGGGGACTGGGTTGCAATGTCGGTCTGGGGTGCGGTGGTGGTCATGGTGAATGGGCTTCCTGCACAGGGGTGTCGTACAGCGGCACGGGTTGGCTCTCTGTCTCGTAGAGCCAACATCGGACCAGGCGCCGCTCTCCCACCTGGTAGATGGGCGGATCCTGGTCGCACTTGTCGAATCGGGCGGGACAACGGTCCGCGAACCGGCACCCGGACGGGGGGGTGAGGAGGCTGGGGGGCTGGCCGGGGATGAAGGTGGGATCTCGTTTCTGGCGCAGCCGAGGCACGCTGGCCATCAGGCCCTGGGCATAGGGGTGGTAGGGCTGGGTGAAGAACTGGGCCGCGTCGTTCAGCTCCACGATCTGGCCGGCATACATGATGGCCACCCGGTCCGCCAGTTCGCTGGAGGTGGCGATGTCGTGGGTGATCAGGATGTAACTGGTATCGTGCTCCTGCTTGATGCGCTTGAGCACGTTCATGATGTTGGCCTGGGTGAGGACATCCAGGGCCGAGGTGGGTTCGTCCAACAGGATCAGGTCCGGCTCGGTGACCAGGGCCATGGCGATGGCCACCCGCTGACGCATGCCGCCGCTGAGCTCGAACGCGTAGCGGTGGAGGAAGTCCACGGGGACCCCCACGTGGAGGAAGGCCTCCCGGGCCTGGGCCAGGGCCTCCTCCTTGCCGATGCCCAGGTGTTCCATGAGGGGTTCCGCCACCTGGTCTCCCACCCGCAGGACGGGGTTCAGGGCGTTCATGGCTGCCTGGGGCACGAAGGAGATCTTGAGCCAACGGATGTCCTGGCGGAACTCGTCCTCGCTGAGCTGCATGACGTCCTGGCCGTTCAGGTAGACCCGGCCGGTGAACCGGTCCACGTTCCGGGGCAGCAGCCGCAGCAGCGAGCGGGCCAGGGAGGTCTTCCCACAGCCCGACTCGCCCAGGATCACCATGGCCTCGTTCCGCTGCAGGTCGAAGTCCACGCCGTCCACGGCCTGGACCACGCCTCGGGCGGTCCGGAAGTAGAGGCGCAGGTCCTCTACCCGGAGCAATGTCTGCTCACCGGCTCCGTTGGGGGCCGGCTCGGTCGCGTTGAAGTGGGTGGACATGGACGTGTTTCCGTGCTCCCATCGCGTTCTCGGGGGACCGGACACCGGGGGCAGGGGTGCCGCCCTCTGCCGGCCCCGGGAACGGCCCCCCGAGACGAACCCGCTCTGCGGTCCGTCCGATCCGGGGCCGACCCGGGCCTGTGCGCCGCTTCCCTCCGATCTCGGTCTCCGCTCCTTCGCTCTCTCCGTTCGGTCGATCTTCTCGGTGGATCTGTGGGCCTCTGGCCCCTTGGGCTACAGTCCCCGCAGTCGGGGGTTGAAGATCCGATCCAGCGCGAACCCCACCATGGCAAAGCCCAGGCCCGTGAGCATCAACAGCCCCGCGGGCTCCAGGACCCAGTAGTAGAGCCCTTTGTACAGGGCACCGTTGCTCTGGGCGTCCTGGATCACCTTGCCCCAGGTGGGCAACACCGGGTCGCCCAGGCCCAGGACGGCCAGGGAGGCCTCCAGGAAGACGTAGGTCGGGATCAGGGTCACCAGTTGGGGGATGATGACCGGGATGATCCGGGGGACCAGGTAGCGCAGGACGATGCGGACGTCGCCCGCGCCGTAGGCCTGGGCGGCCTCGATGTAGGGAGACTCCCGGGTCTGCATGAAGATGGCCCGGTAGGTCTTGATGCTGCCCCCGAAGATGCTGAGCAGGATGGTGACGCCCAACATGATCCAGATGCTGCGGGAGTAGAAGGTGCCCACCATGATCAGGATGGGCAGCAGGGGCAGCATCAGGTTCACCTCGGTGACCCGCTGGATCAGGTCGTCCACCCAGCCGCTGTACCAGACGCCGAAGGCCGCGATGACCATGGTGGTCACCGTGGTGCCCAGCGCGGCCAGCAGGCCGAAGGCCAGGGCCACCGGCGCCCCCCACATGAGCGCGATCTTCAGGTCTCGGCGCAGGTGGTCCGTGCCCGCGATGCCGTAGACCTGGCCGTAGGAGATGAACTCCGCGTCCAGGTCCGAGCCCTCCTCGAAGGCCACGGTGCTGATCTTCAGGGTGTAGGTACCCTTGAGGGGGACGGGGGGATCGCTCTCGGGCTGCATGAAGAGGGCCACGTGGGCCGGGTAGTCCCCCACCTGCCGACGCAGGCGCCGTTGGAGCCGCTCGTCCTGCTCGAAGCGGAAGACCGTGCCCCGGGTGACCGCGAAGTCCCCGATCCGGAGCTCCCGACCGTCCGGGGTGGTCCAGGTGATGGAGACGAAGGGGGCCTTCTCCTGGTATACCGGGGAGAAGTAGAGGGCCAGGGCCCGGGGGAAGTCGTCCGCGGTGAAGTCGAAGGTGTAGGTCAGATCGATCATGATCTGGCCCGAGGACATGGGCTGGGTGGCCTTCTCCGCGCCGCCCTCGGCCGAGTGCAGGATCAGGGTATCGGGCAGCTTCTCGCTGCGGAAGCGGTTGATCCAGGCCGGCGGGGCGTTGCGGGGCAGGCGGTACCAGATCTCCGCGCCGCCTCGCCACAGGGTGATGGCCTCCTGGTAGGGGATGGTGATCAGGGTGTAGGCCGAGAAGACCACCAGGGCCAGGATCACGGACAGGCCGGCCAGGGCCGAGGGATATTTGCGGAGCTCGCGCAGGGTGTCCTTCAGTGTGGTGCCCATCAGGAGCCACCTCCGGAGCCCTCGATGCGGACCCGAGGATCCACCAGGGCGTAGATGATGTCCAGGAGGAAGACGGTGACGGCCAGGAGGTAGGCGAAGATCACCGTAGAGCCCACGATGACGGCCGTGTCGAAGAGGCCAATGGCCTGGAAGAGGGTCCGCCCCAGGCCGGGCCAGTTGAACACCGTCTCGAAGATGGGGGCCCCGGTCCACAGGGTGATGAGGGTCAGGGCGAAGCTGGTGATGATGGTGGGCAGGGTGGGGCGCAGGATGTAACGCCGCTCGATGAGCCGATCGGGAAGCCCTTTGGCCCGAGCCATCTCCACGTAGTCCTCGCTGGAGTAGATGAGGAAGAAGGTGCGCCAACTGTAGACGCTGACGAAGATGGCGCTGAGCAGGATGGCGAAGACCGGCAGCACCATGTGCTCCAGGACGCTGCGGCCGTAGTCCAGGGGGGCCTCCGGGGGCGGGGCGTCCACCATGCCGCCGAAGGGCAACCAGCGGAGCAGGGCCGCGAAGATGAGGATGAGGAAGATGCCGTAGAACCATCCTGGCGCCGCGGAGGTGGGCGAGAGGGCCACGAAGATCCGGTCCAACAGGCTGCCGTATCGCCGGGAGAGGTTCAGGGCCACGGCCAGGCTGATGAAGAAGAGCAATAAGTTCGAGGTGCCGAAGAGCAACAGGGTCGGAGGCAGGCGCTCCAGGATGATGAGGCGGACCTGCCGGGAGCCGCTGTCGCTGGTCATGTACTGGGCCCGGCCCAGCTGCAGGGTGATGGCGTTGCGCAGAAACCGAAAGCTCCGGACCAGAAAGGGCTGATCCAGGCCCAGCCGCTTCTCCTCCAGCCGGATCCGCTCCTCGATGAGCTTGCGTTTCTCCTCCCCCGGCAGGTTGCGCAGGGCGGGGTCGTTCATCACCGCGATGGAGACCCGTTCCCGGATCTCGCCCCGGCGGATCTCGTCCACGTAGCCGCCCATGTTCGCGATGAGCACGGTCAGGTAGACCCCGATCATCACGGTGATGAAGAGGGTCACACCGCGGACCAGGGTGTACTTGGTGACGCGGGCCAGGGTGCTGGTGGTGCCGCCGGCGGTCTCTGCCGAGGGGGTCTCCAGGGCTGCCGTACTCTGTGCCATGAGGTCGTTTCCGTGAAGAAAGACGCTCGGTGGCCCCGAGGTCGGGGCCACCGAGCTGAACGCACATGGGGGAGGCGTTAGGGGGCCACCACCACGAACTCGAAGGTGCTGAAGCGCGGGATGCTGACCACCGTGGAGGTGACCGCCACCTCGATCTTGGCCGCGCCGGCCTCCATCTGCTCGGTGACGTCACCGCCCAGGGTGACCATGTACTCGCCGTCCGCGATGGCCTCGGCCGTCCCCGTGGCCACCAGGGTGCCCGTGGCGTCGAAGACCAGGTACTTCACCGCGCTGATCTCCGCGGCCGGATAGGGGGCATCCTTGAAGGTGACGAAGACGTCGAAGACCACCTCCTGGCCGGCCACCACCTGGCCCGGACCGTCCACCTCCACATCGGCCAGCTTGGGCTCGCCGAAGCCGGCCCACTTGGTGGCGGGATCCGGGTAGTCCGGGTTCCGGACGATGGTCACGGTGCCCTCCACCGGCGAGACGTCATCCAGGATGAAGGGCCCGGTGCCCACCCAGAAGTGGCCCCACTCCGCGAAGAAGTCGGCCAGGTTCTGGTAGCGGGCCGCGGCCTCCTCCGGGGTGATGAACTGGCCCAGGGTGTTGGCGTAGGGGATGTAGCCCTCGGCCATGGCCTGGTCCAGGTACTTCTGGAGGATCTCCAGGCTGGGCCCGGCCACGTAGCTCATCCACTCCACCTCCAGGGCGTCGGCCTTGTCCGAGGAGAAGGCCAGCTCCTGGTTCTCCTCGGCCAGGATGCCGGGCACCAGCGCGTGCCAGCCGGCCTGGCCCTGGTCGTAGTAGGGCCACCAGGCGGTCACCGTGTTCTCCGCGTCCAGCGCGAAGGCATCGTCGTAGGTCTCGATGACCAGCGGGTCGGTGGAGACGATGCGCACGCCCTTGAAGTGGCTCAGGAAGGAGTCCAGGCTGGGCTTGGCGGACTCATCGAAGATGGCGCTCTCCTCCTTGCCCCGGTCAAAGGTCAGGATCATGCCCATGACCACGTCGGCCACGGAGAAGGGGCTGCCGTCCTGCCACTTCACCTTCTCGTACAGGTCCGCGGGGTAGTAGACCGTGACCTTGGTCTTGGCGGTGACGGTCTCCGTGTACTTCTCGGCCGCGGTGATGAAGCGCTGCTCCACCGGGTCCCAGTCCACCCAGGCGTCCTCGGGCACCACGATCTCGTCCTGGAACTCCAGGGTCACCCAGTCCAGGGTCTTGCCCATGGGGGTGCCGGTCTGGGCCACCACCTCGGCCCGCTCGATGCGGTTGGGCACGCCCAGCCCCGTGTAGGGGTTGGAGTTCACCGCGAACTCGCCCGTGGCCCGCTGGACGTCCGTGTCGTAGATCCAGTTGGAGCCGGCGATGGGGTTCCAGGGCTCCACCAGGACGTTCTGCTGGGCCCAGCGGACGGTGCCGCCCACCTGGCCCTCGTAGCGGATGGTGTAGGGCCACAGGGAGGAGCCTGCCACGCCACCGGCCAGGTCGTAGGCCACCTGCAGGCCCGCGGCGGCCGGGGTAAAGCCCACCGTGTCCACGATCCAGACCCGGAAGGCGTTCTGGGGCGCCAGCTCCAGGGCCCGGCGGAAGAGCTCATCCCGCTCCTCCAGGGTGGCGAAGTCGTTGTTCTCCAGGCGGAGGCTCACCTGGTCGAACTCCTCGTCCGGGGTGTAGGCCTGCCACAGGGGCACGCCCAGGCCGCGAGGCGTGTAGAAGAAGCTGAAGTTGCCGCCCTGGTCTCGGCTCACCGCGGTGGTGATCCAGCCGCCGGTGTAGAGGTGCCAGCCGCCCTCAGCCGGGTCCGAGCGGATCCACAGGGCCGCGGCCTCGGAGCTGGTCTTGTACTGCCGATCCACCTGGAAGCCCAGCTCCTCCAACTGGTTGGAGATGTAGTCGCCGATCATGCGCCGGCGATCCTCCACCCGGATGAGGAAGACCAGGGTGATGGGCTCCCCGTTGTAGCTCCACACCCCGTCCACCATCTCCGCGCCCATGGCCTCCATCTCGGCCGTGATCACCTCCCGGGCCTTCTCCAGGTCGTAGGCGTACTTGGCCTCGATCTCCCGGACCTTGTCCACGTAGCGGGCGTAGTCGGGGAACGCGGAGGTGATGGGCTCGAACTTGGGCACGGCCAGGCCGCCGTAGATCTCCTGGGCCACGTAGTTCCGGTCGATGAGCCAGTTCATGGCCTCCCGGATCCGGGGGTTGGTGAAGGGATTCAGGCGGCCGTCGGTGAACTCCGCGGGGTTCATGGTCAGCTCGTTGTACGAGCCGAAGGACTGGAAGTAGGTCAGGTTCTCGTCGTCCCGCACCCGGGGGAAGAGCTCCGGATCGTTGATGGCAGGAGCCCCGTAGATGTCGATATCCCCGGCCTGGAGCTGGGCCACCGCCGCGTTGGCCTCGGGCTGGATGGTGAAGACCACCTGGTCCACCCACGCGCCCATGCGCTCCCCTTCCTCTTCCTCCTCCATCATGGGCTCAGGGGTGGGGGTGGGCTCCTCGGGGACTGGGGTGGGGGTGGGCTCCTCAGGCACCGGGGTGGCCGTGGGCTCCTCCACGGCCGCTGCCGGCTCTTCGGGCTCCGGGGTAGGGGTTTCGGAGGGCTGGCAGGCCGCGACCAACAGGGCCAGGATCACAGCCCAGGCCAGCACCATCCAGCGGATCTTCGTCTGTCTGCGCATACGCACCTCCTGTGGGGTGTTGATGGGTGGATACTCCGGCTGAACAGGGATGCCACTCGGTACACTGGATCCAGGTTCGGCGGTGCAGCGCGATGCCGAACGGCCCGAGAGGGGCGGGCCGCCCAGGAGAAGCGCCCGGTCGCGCTCTCGCCACACGCCGGACCCCGTGCCGCCACGGCGGTCCCTGGGCCGAGGGGAGGAGATGTGCAGCCCCGGTTCGGGTCCGGGCCCAGAGGCGGTCACCGAAGGGGCCCAGCTCACCCAACCGATCGGCTGCGAGGGCACTGGACAGAAGCCACCGTCGTTGTGGGGGCCGAGTCCACCATCTCCGCGACTCGGGAACGCTTCCGACGCCAATAGTAGCACCGAGACAGATCGTTGTCAATTTACACAGACCTCGGGGAACCTCATGGCGGGCCAGGCCCAGGGAGCACGGGATTGTCGGCGCTGCGCTCGAACCTGGGAGAAACTCCACACCCTTCACATTTCCTTCACATCCCCACTCTATGGTGGGAGAGGAGGGCCTGGGAGGTCCTCTCGGCGAGACACGCCGCCCCCCGCAGCGATCTGGAAGGAGCTCGGGAACGCTGCAGGGGAGCAACGAGGAGGGAGGTGAGGAGACCATGATGGGTGGATACGGCATGTGGGGAACCTGGGGGTGGATCATGATGGTCATCGGCTGGATCTTCTGGCTTGCCCTGTTGACCCTGATCATCCTGGGCATCGTGTGGATGGTACGCCAGCTCGGCGGAGGCGGCAGCCGGGGCCAGGCCGACGGCGTGCCCGCGCCACCCGCCCAGACCGCCGAGGAGATCCTGAAGCTGCGTCTGGCCCGGGGAGAGATCAGCGAGGAGGAGTACGAGCGGCTGCGCCGACGGCTGGCCTCCTGAGGGCGGGCCCATGGGCTCTCCGGCACCCATGAAACCCCGGCCCCCCCGAAGACGTCCTTGGATGGTGGGGGCTGCTGTGGGCCTGGCCCTGGTGGCCCTGGCCGGCTGCGTCCCCATGGGCCCCATGGGGCCCGGCCACATGCGCAGAATGATGGGCCGTGGTATGATGGGGCCGGGCATGATGGGAGGACGGCTGGAACCCCCGCCGGCAGTGACCGTGGTCCCCACGGCCACCCCAGGGGGGCCGGCCACGGTGAGCTATCGCCGGGACATCCAGCCCCTCTTCGACGCGTACTGCGTGGCCTGCCACGGCGGCCAGGCCGGCCTGTGGCTGACCTCGTACGAGCATCTCATGGCGGGGAGCCGGCACGGCCCGGTGGTGATCCCCGGAGATCCGGAGGCCAGCGAGCTGGTCCGCCGCCTCACCGGTGCCAGCCAGCCGGCCATGCCCTTGGGAGGGCCACCGCTGCCCCCAGATCGCATCGAGCTCGTCCGCCGCTGGATCGCGGAGGGGGCCCCGAAGAACTGACCACACAACGAGCGGACGAACGGCCATGTCCGAGACCATCGTGGTCATCGAGGACGACCACCAGATCCGACGGGTGGTGGAGGGCTACCTGCGCCAGGCCGGCTATCGGGTGCTCTCCGCGACGGACGGCACCACCGGCCTGGCCCTGGTCCAGCAGGAGAAACCCGACCTGCTGGTGCTGGACCTGATGCTGCCCGGGCTGAGCGGATGGGAGATCTGTCGCCGCCTGCGGGCCAGCCAGGATCCCCAGCTGGCTCAGCTCTACATCCTCATGTTGACCGCCCGGGTGGACGAGACCGACCGGGTGGTGGGGCTGGAGCTGGGCGCGGACGACTACGTGATCAAGCCCTTCAGCCCTCGAGAGCTGGTGGCCCGGGTGCGGGCGGCCCTGCGACGCCTCCACGCAGCCAGAGAGCTGGGCGACGTCCGTCCCCTGGAGGCCGGCGACCTGCGGCTGGACCCCATCTACCGCACCGTCACCCTGGCCGGCCGCCCCATCGACCTCACAGCCACGGAGTTCGAACTGCTCCACCACCTGATGCGCTACCCAGGGCGGCCCTTCACCCGGGCCGAACTCCTGGACGCGACCCAGGACGACGGCCTGGGCGATGTGGCCTACGAACGGACCATCGACGTCCACATCAAGAACATCCGCCGGAAGCTGGGCGACTCCCCCCGCAACAGCCGCTACATCGAGACCGTCCACGGCGTGGGCTACCGCTTCGTGCCCCAGCCCTCCCGGAGCGAGGCGCCGGACTCCCCATGACGCAGCGCCTGTGGGTCAAGCTGATGGGAGCCTTCGTGATGGTCATCACGGTGGGCGTGTTGGTCACCGTGGTGTTGACGCGCCAGGGAGCTGCAACCCAGTTCTCCCACTTCATGGTGGGCAACCAGATGGTCCGCCCTCAGGTGCTGGCCCAGGTGTTGGCCGAGTACTATCGCCAGTACGACGGCTGGGAAGGGCTGGATGCCGCCCTGGAGGAGGTGATCTGGGCCGCGTCCGACGGCGGCATGATGGGTGGCATGATGGGCGGCATGATGGGCATGTGGGAGAGCCGCATCCGGGTGACCGACGCCACGGGCCGGGTGGTGGCCGACAGCCACGGCCCACCCGGGGAGCAGCTCTTCACCCTGTTGGCCGCCCGAGGCTGGCCCATCCAGGTGGATGGGGAGACGGTGGGCACCCTGCTGGTGGAAGGCACCATGATGCAGATGTCCGCCGCCCAGATCCAGCCCCTGCTGGCCGGCGTGACCCGGGCCGTGCTCATCGCCGGCCTGGTGGCCAGCGCCATCGGCCTGGGGCTCGGAGGGCTCCTGGTCCGCCAGATCACCCGGCCGTTGACCGCCCTGGCCCAGGCCTCTCGCCGGATCGCCCAGGGCGACCTCTCGGCCCGGGTGCCGGTGGAGAGCCGAGACGAGCTGGGCCAGGTGGCCATGGCCTTCAACCGCATGGCCGACGCCCTCCAGCAACAGGAGGAGCTCCGCCGCCGGATGGTGGCCGATGTGGCCCACGAACTCCGCACCCCCCTCGCGGCCATCCAAGGCACGGTGGAGGCCCTGGAGGACGGCGTCTTCCCCCTCACCCCCGAGAACCTGGCCCCCATCCACCAGCAGGTGGAAGTGCTGGCTCGGCTGGTGGAGGACCTCCGCACCCTGGCCCACGCGGAGGCCGGCCAACTGGCCCTGGAGCTGGACCAGGTGGATTTGGCCCAGCTCGCGGCGCGGGCAGCCACCGGGCTGAGCTCCCAGGCCGCGGCCAAGGGCATCCACATCCAGGTGGTGGCCCCGTCCCCGGGGCCCACCGCCCTGTGCGATCCCCGACGCATGGAACAGGTGTTGAACAACCTGTTGAGCAACGCCATCCGCCACACCCCCCCCGGTGGCCAGGTAACCATCCGGGTGGCCGAAGGGCATGATGGCGTGGAGCTCCAGGTGCAGGACACGGGCGAGGGCATCCCTCCCGAGGATCTGCCTCACATCTTCGAGCGCTTCTACCGAGGCGACCGTTCCCGCAGCCGGGAGACCGGCGGCACGGGCCTGGGATTGGCCATTGCACGCCATCTGGTAGAGGCCCACGGAGGCCGGATCTGGGTGGAGAGCCCTCCCCCGGGTGCCTCCCAGGGGGCGTGCTTCCATGTCTGGCTGCCCACCAGGTCGCCGGGGTGAGCTTCCAACACCGCCGCGCCACCTGTCCCTCCGAACACAGGAGGATCCCATGGAGGGGACATCCAAGATCCGCCTGGGCCTCCGAGCCAACTGGTCCCAGTTCCTCTTGCTGGTCGTCGTCAACGCCTTTGTCGGGGCCATGGTGGGCCTGGAACGGACCGTGGTGCCCCTCCTGGCAGAGGAGGAGTTCGGCCTGGCCTCCCGGACCGCCATCCTGGCCTTCATTCTCACCTTCGGCCTGGTCAAGGCCCTGGCCAACCTGGCCGCCGGCGGCCTGGGCGACCGATGGGGACGGAAGTGGGTGCTGGTAGCCGGCTGGGTGGTGGGCCTGCCCGTTCCCCTGCTGCTCATCTGGGCCCCTTCGTGGAACTGGGTCCTGGGGGCCAACGCGCTGCTGGGGATCAACCAGGGCCTCTGCTGGTCCACCACCGTGATCATGAAGATAGACCTGGTGGGGCCTCGACAGCGGGGCCTGGCCATGGGCCTGAACGAGTTCGCCGGCTACGTGGCCGTCTCCCTCTCGGCGCTGGCCACCGGGTACCTGGCCGCGACCTATGCGCTGCGCCCCCATCCCTTCTACCTGGGCATCGGCTTCGCCCTGGCCGGCCTGGTCCTCTCCCTCTTCTTCGTCCAGGAGACCCAGAGCCATGCCCGCCGGGAGGCCCAGCTCCGAGATGGGGAAGCCGAAACGGCGAGGCCCTCCTTTGCCCAGGTCCTTCTCCTCACCAGTTGGAAAGACCGGGCCCTGTTCGCGGCCAGCCAGGCCGGCATGGTCAACAACCTGAACGACAGCATGGTCTGGGGCCTCCTCCCCCTTTTCCTGGCCAGGGCCGGCCTGGGGGTGGAACGCATCGGGGTGGTGGCCGCGGTCTATCCCGGCGTGTGGGGCATGGGCCAGTTGGTCACCGGCGCGCTGAGCGACCGCTGGGGGCGCAAGCCCCTGATCGTGGGCGGCCTGTGGGTCCAGGCCCTCGGCATTGCCCTGGTGCTGGCGGTTCGCCGCTTCGAGCTCTGGGTGCTCGCGGCGGGATTCATGGGGTTGGGCACGGCCCTGGTCTACCCCACCCTCCTGGCCGCGATCAGCGACGTGGCCCACCCGGAGTGGCGAGGCTCTGCGGTGGGGGTCTATCGCCTGTGGCGGGATGGCGGCTACGCGGTGGGTGCGCTGCTCTCCGGCCTCCTGGCCGATGCCCTGGACATGTCCTGGGCCATCGGCGCCATCGCAGCCCTCACCGGGCTCTCAGGGCTGGTGGTGGCCGCGGTCATGTACGAGACCCTGGTCCGAGAGACCTGATGGACGGGGAACAGCCCGGGACACAACCCCAGAGGAGCCGACCATGGATGCGCGCACCCCCGTCGACGGCAAGAGATCCCGGCTGGTCCAGGCAGCCGTGCTCTGGTACGGGCTCTACCAGCTCGTCCACGTCTTCGTGAACGTCCGGGGGCTGTGGCTGCTCACCCAGGAACAGGCCATCGACTTCCCGGCCCCGCCACCGCCCGGGGGGTGGAGCGACCAGGTGCTCCACTTCTTCACTGGAATGGCCGCCGTGGACCTGGGGAACGCGTTGCTGGCCCTGCTCTTCGTGTACGGATACGTCCGACATCGCGGATGGCATCGGTGGCTGGGAACCGTCACCCTGACGGTCTCGGTGTACGCGGCCCTGGTCTTCGACTACGCCACCTGGGCCAGCGGCGCGTGGACGTCCACCAACCTGCCCGGCTACCTCCTCATCAACGTGGCCTTCCTGCCCATCGTGGCCCTCTTCCTGTGGTGGGCCCGCCAGGGCCTCCGCGGGGCCGACTGGTGAGCTCGGCAGACCCTTTGCCAGAAGGGTCGGTTTCGAGGCCGCGAGATCTCCGGCCCCATGCCCCCTTGACATTCAAGCTACTTGAAGGTCTATAATGGCCTCTGGAACCCACGTCACGATAACCAGGAGGCTGCGCCATGCGCATCCAGACACTGGCCGCCCGGGCCGGGGTGGCCCCGTCCACCGTGCGCTACTACGAGCAGATCGGGCTGCTCCCACCGCCCCGCCGAGAGCCCAACGGCTATCGGGTCTACGAGGAGGAGGACCTGGAACGGCTGCGCTTCGTGGTCCGAGCCCGGGCCCTGGACTTCACCCTGGACGAGATCCGGGAGATCCTGGCCCTGCGCGAACGGGGCGAACCGCCCTGCGACTACGTTCGGGACCGCATTGTGAGCCGGCTGGAGGCCATCGAAACCCGGATCGCGGAGCTGCGTCGGCTCCAGCAGGAGCTGGTTCGCCTGCACCGGCTGGGAGCCCAGGCTCCCGAGGCCGGTTCCTCCCAGGGGGAGACGGCCTGCATCTGCCGCATCATCGAGCCCCCGGGCACGGGAGCGGCAGCCGTTGTCGCCCGCCCGGATCGCCTGCCCTCCCGAGCCGAGGCCCCTCGATGAACCCGGCAGATCGAGAGCGCCCCCCGGCCGAACGCAGGGCCGGCCCACCAGGAATCTTCTCCGGTTCCGAGGTGTACCATGGCTGAGCTGTTGCCCCTGTGGCTGGCGCCCCTGGTCCTGGGCCTGGCCGGTGCGTTCACCCCCTGCGCCCTGGGCATCAACGCGGTCTTCCTGGGGCGGCTCCTGGGTCGGTCCCAGGCCCAACGGCTGGGAGATTGGCTGGTCTTCGCGGTGAGCCGGGCCCTCTTCCTCACCCTGCTGGGGCTGGCCTTTGGCCTGGTGGGAGAGCTGGCCCAGGGCCTGGCCTGGGGGTTCCAGGTGACGGTGAACATCGGGCTGGTCGGCCTGGGGCTCCTGCTGATCCTCCACGGCCGCCGGCCCCTGCCCTTGCCCGGGCTCCACCTGTCCCGAGCCCGATGGCTCCAGGGGCGTTCCGGCGCGGCCGGCCTGGGCCTTCTCTTTGGCCTGGACATCTCCGCGTGCATCGGTCCCCTGGTCCTGGGCCTGTTGGCCCGGACAGTGACCCTGGGCAACTGGCTGGCCGGGGGAGTCGCCCTCTTCCTCTTCGGCGTGAGCCTGAGCCTTCCGCTGCTGGTGGGGGTGGTCTCCGAGGGGGCGGCCCAGGCGTTGACGGCCTTTGCCCAACGGCACCGCTCCCGTTTCTACGTGGTCGCGGGGAGCATGTTCGTGCTGCTGGGCGCCGCGGAGCTGTGGCTCTCCGGCGCCGGTGGATATCTCGGACCCTGAGGAGCTGACCATGAGCCAGAGCGCTTCCCTTGCTGCATCGGCCACCCTGCAGGTCAAGGTCGGGGGCATGAGCTGTTCCTTCTGCACAGCCACCATCGAGCGGGCCCTGGGCCGCATGGAGGGGGTGGTGGAGGTCCACGTGAGCCTGGCCCACGAGGACGCGCTCATCCGCTACGACCCGGCCCGTCGTCGGCCCGAGGAGCTGCTCCAGGTCCTCCGCCGGCTGGGCTATACCATCCGCGACCCGGACAAGGTGCGGGCCTTCGAGGAGCAGGAGGAGGAGCTGGCCCGGGAGCGGCGGCGTCTCCAGATCACCGGGGTGCTGGCCGGCGGGGCCGCGCTGCTCATGGTGGCCATGTGGTTCGGCGTGCGGCAGCCGTGGTTCAAGTGGGCCATGATGGCCCTGGCCCTGGGCACGGTCTTCGGGCCGGGCTGGCACATCCTGACCATGGCCTACTATTCCCTGCGCCGGGGGATCCTGAACCAGCACGTGCTCATGGAGTTCGGCGCGTTTGCCGGGCTGCTGGGCGGCGTCCTGGGCATCCTGGGGCAGTACGGCCTGGTCCCTGGGGTGGCCGATTTTCCCGTGCCCGACTTCTTCGGCGTGGCCGTCTTCATCACCGCCTACCACATCCTCTCCGGCTACGTCTCCCTCCTGGTGCGGACCCGGGCCTCCCAGGCCGTGCGCCGGCTCCTGTCCCTCCAGCCCGACACGGCCACCGTGCTCCGAGATGGCCACGAGGTGGAGCTGCCCATCGAGCAGGTGCACCCCGGAGACCGGGTTCGGGTCCGTCCAGGGGAGCGGATCCCCGTGGACGGGGTGGTGGTGGAAGGGGTCTCCGCAGTGGACGAGAGCATCGTCACCGGCGAGCCGCTGCCCGTGGACAAGGAGCCCGGCCAGGAGGTCATCGGAGGCTCCATCAACCAGACCGGCACCCTCCTGGTCCAGGCCACCCGGGTGGGCTCCGAGAGCTTCCTGTATCGGGTGGCCCGCTCCATCGAGGAGGCCCGGGCCCTGAAGCCCAACATCCTACAACTGGTGGACGCGATCCTGCGCTACTACGTGCCCGGGGTGGTGATCTTCGCCGGGATGGGCCTGCTGGTCTGGACCGTGGGCGCGTGGGTGCTCCGGGGCCAGGTGGACCTGGCCCGGGCGGTCTTCGCCATGCTGGCCGCACTGGTCATGGGCTATCCCTGTGCCCTGGGGATGGCCACACCCCTGGCCATGATCCGAGGCGGCGGAGAGGCCGCGCAGCGGGGGATCCTCATGCGTTCCCCGGCCGCGTTCCAGGTCTTCCGGGAGATCCGGACCGTCCTGCTCGACAAGACGGGCACCCTGACCGTGGGCAAGCCCCAGGTGGTGGACCTGGCCACCCCACCCGGAGTGGACCCCACCACCTTGCTCAGCCTGGCCGCGGGCGCAGAGCTCTACTCGGAACATCCCCTGGCCCGGGCCATCCATCGCCACGCACTCCAGGCCGGGATCCAGCCACCGGCCGCGGAGGGCTTCCAGGCCGTGCCCGGGAAGGGCGTCCTCGCAACCCTCCAGGGCCGGGAGATCCGGGTGGGAAGCCTGGGCTTTCTGCAGGAGGCCGGTGTGGCCTTGGGGGAACTGGAAGGTTCGGTGCTCGCCTGGGAACAGCAGGGACGGACCGTCATCGGCGTGGCCCAGGACGGGGTGTTGGTGGGGCTGATCGCCCTGGCCGACGTGCCCAAGCCCGACGCGGCGGAGACCGTCGCCCGCCTCCGGGAACAGGGGATCCGGCCGGTCATGGTCACCGGCGACCGGGAGACCCCGGCCCGGGCTGTGGCCCAGAGCCTGGGGATCCAGGAGGTCATCGCCCAGGTGTTGCCCGAGGAGAAGGCCCAGGTGGTGCGGCGTCTGCAACGCGGTCAGGGGGAACGGGTGGCCTTCGTGGGCGACGGCATCAACGACGGCCCGGCCCTGATGCAGGCGGACGTGGGCATCGCCATCGGCAGCGGCACGGACATCGCCATCGAATCCGCGGACGTGGTCCTGGTGGGGGAGCGGCTCCTGGCCGTGGTGGAGGCCTACCAGATCAGCCGACGGGCCTACCGCAAGACGGTCCAGAACCTGGTGTTGGCCTTCTCCTTCAACGGCATCGGCGTCCCCCTGGCCACCACCGGGCTGGTCCACCCCGTCTGGGCCATGGTGGCCATGGCGGCCAGCGTCAGCGCGGTGTTGCTCAACTCCTTCGGTGGGCGCCTGCTCCCCAGACGGATGGCCTCCTCGGCCCCGAAGACGTCCCCGGAACCGGGGACGTGAGGCCGGAGGTGGAGGCCGGCTCCACCGGCTCCACCACCAGGTTCAGCCCCTTCAACCCCACCACCCGAACCCGCTGCCGGGGCAGCCGGGGCTGCGCGGTCCACCACTCCCCCTGCCACCGGATGGACCCGTCCTCGGTGGTCACCACCTCCCGGCCGATGAGCGCCTCCGGTCCGGTACGGACGGGCGCGTGCATGCTCTCGGTGATCTTGTAGTAGAGGGCGAAGGAGAGCGCGACCACCAGGAGATAGATGGGCAACGCAGTGGCCAGGGGCAGGACGAAGAACAGCCCCAGCCCGATCACCGGCATGGCCAACAACACGTGACACCACATAGGTCCCCTCCTGCTCCTCGCGGGCGGTCCAGGGGCCCCTGGGTCCCAGGCAGCCCCTGGACCGTTCTCCGCATCCTCTCGCTGCGGCCGGCCCGGCGCGTCCTCAACGCCCCATGCGGCCGCCGAAGCCCCAGCCGAAGAGGCTGCCCATCCGGCCGCCAAGGCCGCCGAGACCGTCGCCATGGCAGCCGCCGGTCTGGTCCATCCACTGCAACATCTGGCCGGTGAACTCGGGGCCGTGGAACCGGGTCATCCACTGGATCATCTGGCCCCAGGCCTCCGGCCCCATCCACTCCTGCATCTGCTGGAGCCATCCACCGGTGGTGGGGGCTGCCGGGGCATCGTCGCCTCCGGTGGGCCCACCCCCGTGGGCCCACGCCGGGCCGCCGAAGGCCAACAGGGAGAGGACCAGCGCAAGCCCTACCACGGTGAACCACTGTCGAGCACGCATCTCGCACCTCCTGGACCCTGTATGGGCGTGGATTCAGCGCTTGTCCCACATCGGGACAGGTCCTGGGTCCGACCGGTCGGGCCCGGGTGTCCTGTCCCTTCTGTCTCCAGTGTCGCGCCCTGGGATGAAGAGGATGTGAAGGGCAGAGGTGCAAAACATGAAACGACGAGGGATCTCGAGCTGTCCCTCGCCGTTCCAGGAGGACCGTTGGCTTTGCCGAGGAGAACAGGGGTCGGGGCCGGGCACCTGTCCCGACCGTCAGGGTGGGATGAGACGGGTCACTTCTCCATCTGCCGCGGGTCGAACGCGTCCCGCAGGCCATCGCCGATGAAGTTGATGGCGATGCTCACCAGGAAGATCATGAAGCCCGGGAAGAAGGCCGTCCAGGGCGCGCTGGTCATCTGGTCCTGGGCGTAGCGGAGCATGCTGCCCCAGGTGGCGGTGGGCGGCTGCACCCCCAGCCCCAGATAGCTGAGGGCAGACTCCGTGAGGATGGCCGCGGAGACATCGATGGTGGCCGCGACGATCACCGGCCCCAGGGCATTGGGCAGGAAGTGGCGCAGGATGAGATGACGAGGGCTGCAGCCGATGCAGCGGGCCGCGGTCACATAGTCGTGGCCCTTGATGGCCATGAAGCTGGCCCGCACCAGCCGAGCCACCCGCATCCACGCCAGGAGGCCGATGACCAGGACGATGGTGAGCAGGCTGGAGCCCAGGAAGGAGGCCAACATGATGAGCAGGAAGAGGCTGGGAAAGGCCACCACCACATCCACCAGCCGCATGATGGCCGTGTCGACCCAGCCGCCGAAGAAGCCGCTGATGGCCCCCAGGAGAGTGCCCACGGTGACGCTGACCGCCATGGCCGCCAGCCCGATGGCCAGGGAGATCCGACCGCCGTAGAGGATCCGGGTGAAGACATCCCGCCCCAGCTCGTCCGTGCCCATGGGGTGCTGGAGGCTGGGGGGCTTCAGGCGCATGCCCAGGTCCTGGGCGTTTGGGTCGTATCCGGTGACCCAGGGGGCGAAGATCAGCAGGGCCAGGATCAGGCCCAGGATCCCCGAGCCCAGGAGGGCCATCCGATGGCGCCGAAAGCGGAGCCAGGCCCGCCGCCCTGGGCTATCGTGGACCGCCTTCCGGGGCCCGAAGGAGATGGCCGAGGGGTTGGAGGAGGTGAGCAGACCTTCGCCCATGTCAGAAGGCTCCCTTCGCGACCAGGCGCACCCGGGGATCGACCAGGGCGTACAGGACATCCGCCAACAGGTTGAACAGGATGACCAGCAGGGCCGTGACGATGATGATCCCCATCAACACCGGATAGTCGAAACGGAGGGCCGAACGCCAGAACAGGCGCCCCATGCCGGGCCACGCGAAGACCGTCTCCACCAGCAGGGTGCCGGAGAAGAGCGCGGGCAGGTCCAGCGCGACCACGGTGATCAGGGGAATGAGGGCGTTGCGCAGGGCATGGCGCAGGACCACGATCCGTTCGGCAAGGCCCTTGGCTCGGGCCGTGGTGATGTAGTCCTGCTGGATGACCTCCAACATGCTGCTGCGGACGTAGCGGCTGTACTGGCCCGCGGAGTGGAAGGCCATGAGGGAGACAGGCAGGACCAGGTAACGCAGCCGATCCGTCAGGGAGAAGGGGAGACCGATGGTGCGCATGCCACCAGCCGGGAACCACCCCAGCTCCACCGCGAAGACGATGATGGCCATCAGACCCAGCCAGAAGATGGGCACGGAGAAGCCCAGGAAGGAGAAGAGGGTGGCCAGGTAGTCGAAGAGGGAGTACTGCTTCATGGCCGACAGGACCCCGATGGGAATGGCCAGGAGCAGGGTCAGCAGGAAGGCCGTGCCCATGAGGTAGAAGGTGTTCAGCAGGCGCTCGCCGATCATCTCCGTCACAGGCCGTCCCGAGGCCAGGGACTGGCCCCAGTCGCCGGTGACGAAGTTCCGCAGCCAGATCCCGTACTGGACGGGCAGCGGTCGGTTCAGGCCCAGCTTCTCCTCCAGGCGGGCCAGGTCCTCGGCCCGGACATTGGGGTTGTTGCGGTAGATGGCCAGAGGACCTCCGGGCACGCTCTGCATGATGACGAAGCTCACCAGGCTGACGGCCAGGAGCAGGGGCACGGCAAGGGCAAGACGCCGGATCATATAGGGCAACATCGGTCTGGCCTCCGGGGATCACCGATGGGGTTCACGGGGGAGAGAGCGATCCGGGACAGGCAGCCTGCGCGGCCGGGAGAGGGCCTGCCCGCTCCCCGAGAGCCGTTGGGAACGGGCAGGCCCGGAGCCGGAACCCACCGGGGGCCCCGGCAGTGGGGTAGGGCCGAGGATCTCCGCCATCGGCCCTACCCCCGACCCCAGGTATGAAAGGAGGAGGCGTTGGCTACGGTCGGTGCTCCCACTGGGCCACGTCCCAGGTCAGCTCTTCCCAGGGGTTGGGTGTCCACCCGGTCACGTCGCCCTTGAAGCCGTGGAGCAAGAGTCGGTTGTAGAGCGGGATATACGCGTAGGACTCGTTGACCAGCCGGGCCAGCTTGGCATAGGCCTTCTTGCGGGTCTCGATGTCCAGGGTGGAGCGGGCCTCCTCGATGGCCGCGTCGATCTCCGGATCCCGCAGCCGGAAGAAGTTCCAACCGCCGCCGGCCTCGCTGGGAATGGCCGAGGAGTGGAACAGGATGGAGACGAAGCCATCCGGGTCGATGTCCGGTCCCCAGGTGTCCATGGCGATGTCGAAGTTGCCCCGCTGGAGCACGCCGCCGGAGGCCCAGCTTCCGAAGAGGGTGGAGGAGGGCACGTTGTTGATCACGAGCTCGATGCCCACCTCGGCCAACTGCTGCTGGATCACCTGCTCCGAGAGCTCCCGCAGCTTGTTGCCCGAGGTGGTGGTGATCTCCAGGCTCAGGCGCTGGCCATCCTTCTCCCGGATGCCGTCGCCGTCCGTGTCCATCCAGCCGGCCTCCTCCAGCAGGGCCCGGGCCTGGTCCGGGTCCGTGGGCGCGACCGCGATGGTGGGATCCGCGGCCCAGCCCATGCCGATGGCGGAGGTGGCCACCGTGGACATGCCGTAGAGGAGCTCGTCCACCAGCACGTTGCGATCGATGGCCAGGCTGATGGCCTGGCGGACGCGGATGTCGCCCAGGATGGGGTGAGGCTGGTCCGGGTCCGCGGGGTCACCCCGCTGGGCCAGGTTCAGGCCCAGGTACTCCACCCGGGAGGAGGGAGTGGACCAGAGCGCGATGTCCGGGTTGTCCTGGAGCTCGGGAATGGAGGCCTCGATCAGGTCCCAGACCACCTCGGCCTCTCCGGACTTGAGCAGGAGGACGCTGGCCTCTCGGCTGGGGGTGATGCGGAAGATGAGCCGATCCACCTTCGGAGGCCGCCACGCGTTGGGGTTCGCCTCCAGGACGATGCTCTCGCCGGAGGTCCACTCCTTCACCACGAAGGGGCCGGTGCCGAAGGGTGTGCGGTTGAACGCGGCGCCGGTCATGTCCTTGTCGCCGTCGAAGCCATGGGCCGGCAGGATGTACTCGAAGAGGGTCAGGGCCGGCGCGTACAGCTCCCGGAACTTGACCACCACGGTGTAGTCGTCGGGCGTCTCGATGCTCTCGATCTGGTCGTAGCCGGCCCGACTGACCACCGCGTTGCGGTCGTCCATGATGGCCTCCCAGGTGAACTTCACGTCCGCGGAGGTGAAGGGTTTGCCGTCGGCCCAGAGCACGCCCTCCCGCAGGCGGTAGGTGACGGTGAGCCCGTCCTCCGAGAGCCCACCGTTGGCCACCGACGGCACCTCCGTGGCCAGCACCGGGATGAACTCCCCGTCCGGGCCGATGCTCAGCAGGCCCTCCAGCACCGCGGTGGCCACCACGTTGGTCACCGTCTGCACCGAGAGATAGGGGTTCAGGGACTCGGGCTCCTGGTACATGGCCACAATGAGCGGCGCGCTGGCCGGCTGGGCCTCCATGGCGCCGCCTCCGGCCTCGCCGGCCTCGGCGGCTTCCGGGGCCGCGCCCGGCTGAGCCGGCGCGGCGCAGGCGCTCACCACGAAGAGCACGGCCACGAGCATCGTCAGCAACACGTCCTTGCGACCCATACAGAGACTCCTTTCGTGTGGGGTCCGATGCGATCCGGACAGGGTGGACGGCAGCGAGCTGCCCATCGGTTCGGTTCGTTGCGTGGGGGCAGCTCCATTCTAGGGAAGGCCGCGGCATCCTGGCAACCCTGCCCCTTCAGGACGGCGCATCTGCGGCAATTTCCCCGGAAAAAGCGGGGTTTTGAGACAGCTCTGCCGGAAATGGAGCACACTGGGGGGTGCCGGAGGCCCTCGATCCCCGTGCCAGAAGGCGCAGGGCGTCCAATCCCGTGCGGTGGTTCCAGGCCTCCCACGGAGGGTGTAGCGGGGTTCACAACAGGGAGCAGGAGCTCCTCTCCGCTGGCCAGGACGCGCCCCGGCCCACCGCGCGGTGGGCCGGGGGATCTTTCCTCAGCCTCCGGAGAACTGGAGCCGACGGAGGGTCTGGGCGTTGATGGCCACGATGATGGTGCTCAGGCTCATGAAGATGGCGCCCACAGCCGGCGTCAGCGCGGGCACGCCGAGGGGCACCAGCGCGCCGGCCGCCAGGGGCAAGGCCACGATGTTGTAGCCCGCGGCCCACCACAGATTCTGGATCATCTTGCGGTAGGAGGCCCGGCTCAGCTCCACGATGTTCACGATGTCCAGGGGGTTGCTGCGCACCAGGATGATCCCCGCGGACTCGATGGCCACATCCGTGCCGCTGCCGATGGCGATGCCCACATCCGCCTGGACCAGGGCCGGTGCGTCGTTGACGCCGTCCCCCACCATGGCCACCCGTTTGCCCTGGGCCTGGAGCTCCTTCACCTTGGCCGCCTTGTGCTCCGGCAACACCTCGGCAAAGTAGACATCGATGCCCAGCTCCTCGGCCACGGCCTGGGCCACGGCCCGGCTGTCCCCGGTGATCATGCCCACCTGGATGCCCATCTCGTGGAGACGCCGGACCGCCTCGTAGCTCTCCGGCCGGATCACATCGGCCAGGGCAAAGGCCGCCATCACCTGGCTCTCCCGGAGGAGGTAGACCACGCTCTGCCCCTTGCGTCCGGCCTCCGCCGCGAAGGCCCGGATGGTCTCCGGCGGCTGGGCGTCCAACATCTCCAACAGCCGAGGACCGCCCATGTAGTAGGTGGTGCCGTCCACGGTTCCCTGGACGCCCCGGCCCTTCAGGGCCTCGAAGGCCTGGACCCGGGGCGGTGAGATCTGTCGCTCCGCTGCGGCCTGGAGGATGGCCTGGGCGATGATGTGCTCGGAGTCCGCCTCCAGGGCCGCGGCCAGGGCCAGGGCCTCCACCTGGTCCATGCCCTCCGCGGTGGCCATGCCCACCACGCCCTGCTCCCCCTTGGTCAGGGTGCCTGTCTTGTCGAAGAGGACCACATCGATCTCCCGCATGGCCTCCAGGGCCAGCCGATCCCGGATGAGGACCCCGTTTCGGGCGCCCAAGGCCGTGGTGATGGCCACCACCAGGGGCACCGCCAGCCCCAGGGCATGGGGGCAGGCGATGACCAGCACGGTGACCACCCGCTCGACGACCTCCACGTTGAAACCCGTGGCCACGATCCAGCCCACGGCCGTGAGGGCCGCGACGGCCAGGGCGATGTAGAAGAGCCAACCCGCGGCCCGATCGGCCAGCACCTGGGTCCGGGATTTGCTCTGCTGGGCCTCCTGGACCAGGCGCATGATCCCGGCCAGCACCGTCTCCTCCCCGGTGGAGAGGACCCGGGCTCGGAGGCTGCCGCTGCCCACGTTGATGGTTCCCGCGATGATCTTGTCGCCGGGCCGCTTCTTCACCGGTCGAGACTCGCCGGTGAGCATGGCCTCGTTCACCTCGGACTCGCCCTCCACCACCTCCGCGTCCGCGGGGATGCTGGCGCCGGGCCGGACCCGGATCAGGTCGCCGGGCTCCAGGGCGCTGGATGGCACCTCCTCCACCGTGCCATCCGGCCGAATCCGCTCCGCGGTGTCCGGCATGAGCTTGGCCAGTTCCTCCAGGGCCCCAGAGGCCTGGCGCACGCTCCGCATCTCGATCCAATGGCCCAGGAGCATGATGTCTATCAGGGTGACCAGCTCCCAGAAGAAGCTCGTGCCGGGAACCAGGAAGAGCGCGGCCAGGCTGTAGACGAAGGCCACGCTGATGGCCAGGGAGATGAGGCTCATCATCCCCGGCTGGCGGTTGCGCAGCTCCACCTGGGCCATCTGGAGGAAGGGAACCCCGCCGTAGAGGAAGATGATCACCGAGAAGACCGGCGCGATCCACGAGCTCCCCGGGAAGGCAGGCATGGAGAAGCCCAACCATTCCTGGAGCATGGGGCTGTAGAGGAGCACCGGGACGGTCAGCGCCAGACAGACCCAGAAGCGCTGTCTGAACATCTGCTCATGGCCCGTGTGGTCCACATGGGCGCC
>JALSIX010000068.1 GCA_026989655.1 Caldilineaceae bacterium | reverse complement strand
TGGGCGCCGTGCCCCCCATGGGCCCCGTGGGCCATGCCGGCCGGTGAATGGCCAACATGGGTGTGGCCGTCCCCGTGGCCGTGGTCCGCGGGAGGGGCCGCGGCCCCGGAAGCCGGCGGATGGGGACCCGCGGCATCGTGCTGGGACGGGTGGGCCCCATGGAGGTGCTCGGGGGTATCGGTGTGGTGGTGGCGCGGATCGGACATGGCATCCCTCCTTGGGATGGGTGGTTAGCTCGAGGGCTCGCCGGGTTTGTGGGCCACGATGCGCCGGAAGATGTTGCCCGGGCTCAGCGGGACCACCTGGTCGATGGCCCATCCGGCCGCGCGGACGTTGTCCACGGTGCGGCGGGCGATGTGGACGCCGATGAGCCAGTGCACCAGGGGATCCAGCCGCTGCATGATCCAGGCCAGCCAGGGAGGATCGGCCAGCATATGCTCCAGCATGAGCAGCCGCCCGCCGGGCCTGACCACCCGGTAGAGCTCCCGCAGCCCCTGCACCGGGTCGGGGACGGAGCAGAAGACGAAGGTGGCGACCGCCTCGTCGAAAGTGTTGTCCGGGAAGGTCAGGCGTTGGACGTCCATGAGGTGCAGCTCCACCTGCTTGTCCGGATGCTGGGCCGCCCGCCGCCGCGCCCGCGCCAACATGGCCGGCGAGAGGTCCACAGCCGTCACCTGGACATGGGAGGGGTAGTAGGGGATGTTCTTGCCGGTGCCCACCCCAACCTCCAGGACCCGGGGGCCCCGGACCTGGGCCCAGAGTTCGGCCCGCCAATGGCTGTACCGTCCCCGCTCCACCAGGCCTTCCATCCAGTCGTAGATGGGCGCGATGAGGTCGTAGCGGCGCCGGGTATGCTGGGTGGCCGGATCCACCGTCCCCTCCGGAGAGGGGGGCGACACCGTGGACATGTCTGTCTCCTCAGTGTGGGTCGAGTTCATCGGCTCGGATACCGTACTTGTCCAGACGGTAGAGGAAGGTGGCCCGGGTGAGGCCCAGGAGCCGAGCGGCCCGGCTCTTGTTCCCCCGGGCCAGGGTCAGGGCCTGGCGCAGCAGATCCTGCTCCACGGCCTCCAGGTCGATCCCCTCCGAGGGCAGGATGAACGGGCCGGAGCCCGGTGCCAGGGGGGGCTGGAGATGGCCTGGCAGGTGCCGCAGCCCCACCACGCTGGCCCCCAGGGCCTGGGCCGACTGGGCCGCCTGACGCACCACCCGCCGGAACTCGGCCACGTTGCCGGGCCACTCGTAGCGGAGGAGCTGCTCTCGGGCCGCGGGATCCCAGGCGGTGTCCGGCGTGAAATGGGCCAGGAGGAGGGGCACGTCCTCCAGCCGTTCGCGGAGCGGCGGCAGGGCAATGGCCATGGCCCGTTCCAACAAGGGGTCCCAGACCGGATCCAGGGGCTCCCCGTGGGAGGTGAGGACCAGACGCAGGCCATGGGGCCGGGCAGGGGTCCGCCGATAGCGCTCCAGATGGGACACCAGCTCCTCGGCCAGGTCCCTGGGAATGCAGTGGATGTCGGCCAGCAGGAGGGTCCCGCCCAGGGCCTGCTGCCAGCTTCCCACCGGCCCATCGTCCTCCTCCTGGCTGGAGGCCATGGCCTCGTGGCGCAGGAGCGGCAGGGGGAGCACGTCGGCCTCCAACACCACCAGACGCCCCCGGGAGGCCGGGTGGTTGGCATGGATCAGCCGTCCCAACAGGCGACGACCGGTGCCGGCCTCGCCGGTGATGTGGACGGTGTAGTCCGTGGCCGCCGCGGCCCGGGCCTTGGCCAGGGCCTCCTGGAGCGCGGGGGCCGCGCCCACAAAGGCCCGGAAGTCCGTGGCAGGCAGCGCGTCCTGGGCCGAGGCCTCGGCCCCGTCGGGGTCCGCGGCCCGGGCGATGGCCTCGTGGATCTTGGCCAACACCGTCTCCAGGTCGAAGGGTTTGCGCAGGTAGTCGGTGGCCCCCCATTGCAGGGCCTCCACCGCGGTGGGCACCGTGGCATAGGCGGTGAAGAGCAGGATAGGCACCCGCGGATCCCGGCGGCGCAGCTCCCGGAGCACGGCCAGCCCATCCATGCCCGGCATCTTCAGGTCCACCAACACCAGGTCCACGGGGTGGAGGGCAAAGAGCTCCAGCCCCTCCTCGCCTCGACGGGCGGTGAGGACCTCGTAGCCGGCCTTCTCCAGGGCCCGTTTCAGGACCCAGCGCATGTTCTCCTCGTCGTCGATGATCAGGACTGTGCGTGCCATGGGTGTATTGTACCCCGAGGTCGCGGCCACGTTAAAGGAGCCCCAACAGCCACAGGATGGGGATCAGGATGGCGAACAGGGCGGGCTGGTGCAGGAGATAGATGGGGAGGGAGCGTCGCCCCATGGCCTCCAACAGCCCGACGGGCTTCCACCGGGAGAGATCCGGGAAGGTGTAGTTCCGCTCCCCCTGTCGGAAGAGGAGGTTCCCCGCGGCGATGCCGAAGAGCACGGCACCGAACCAGGGGATCATGGGGAAATAGTCCACGTAGACGTGGCCGGCCGGTTCGAAGCCCAACCACACCAGCCAGGGCAGATCGAAGGTGTAGCGCTGGAGGATCTTGCCCCCGATGGTCAGCAGGACCCCCAGGACCACGTTGAGCCAGCGGAAGCGCAGGAAGGGGTAGGCCAGGGCCACCGAGGTGCCGATGAAGTGGAGGATGCCGAAACGGATGAAGAGCTGGGGGCCCAGGGCCAGATAGGTGGCCAACGAGATCACCAACCCCCACCCGAAGATCCGGGCGCCCCGTTGCACGTATCGCCACCAGAGCCAGGGCCCCGGCGGCCGATGGCGGATGCTCCGCTGGTAGCTGATGGCCAGCGAGAGGCCCACCAGCAGGATGAAGGTGGACGCGGTGACCCGCTGGAAGTAGAACCAGAAGGGGTTGGTGAAGACCATGTCGGTGATGCCGAAGAAGTAGAGATCGTAGACGAAATGGTAGACCACCATCATCACGATGGCCACCCCCCGCAGGGCGTCCACCTCGCCGAATCGGCTGGCCTGGGCCGCAGCCCGCCAGCGGCGCTTCACGTAGTCCAGAGCGAGGCTTGCGTTCATCGGTGGTTGTCTCTCCCCTCGTACCGTTCGATGAAGGCCCGGATACGCTGTTCGTCGAACTCGTCGAAGACGTCGATCCGCTGCCACGCGGTCAACGCAATGCGACCGCCCATGTCCCGATGGACCGGCTGGGTGCCCCCGTCGGTCCAGCTTGGGTCATTGGGCACCAACAGCACCTTCCGCCCGGCCCGGGCATAGACCTCCACCAGCTCGGACAGGGCGTCCACCAGCTCGGGGCAGCCCTCGGGGCACTGGTAGTAGACGGCCACCGCGCCGTCCTCCAGGTTGTGGAGGATCTGCTCGTAGCGGACAGGCTGGGTGGAGACCCCCCAGGGGGCCAGCCCTCCGTAGTGAGGCCCCGAGGTGGGCGGCGTGGTGTTGTACTCGATGGGCGAGAGGGCACCCCGAGCGATGTGGCTGTTGCCCTGGGTGGGCACGGAGCGCTCCGCCCCCACCGGGCGGCTGTTGCGGATGTTCACCACGATGACTGCCACCATCAGGAGCACCAGGAACGCCGCGCCCCCGACCACGGCCAGGGTGGTACGGCGTCGCCGCCGCGCGGCCGCGCGGCGGAGCTCCTCCCGATTTCGACGGCCCATCCGGACCCCCGTACGTTTGCGCTTCAACGTTCGACCGGCCATCGGGTCCTCTCCTCTT